>WJJO01000381.1 GCA_014729665.1 Caldifarciminota bacterium | reverse complement strand
TTTTCAACACAGAGAACTCAGAGAACCCACAGAGTACGCAGAGTTTATTCGACATCGCTAATTCCTCTCTGTGCCTAAGTGCCTCTGTGGTTACCGTACCCAGGAGGATATGATGCTGTTTAAGATGGCTTTCAGGAACGTTCTTCGCAACAAGCGCCGCTCTCTTTTGACTGCGGTAGGAATCATCATCGCGGTGATGCTCATAGTTTTCGCCCAGGGTTTCGTTACCGGCATGGTCGACAACATGATCGAGAACACCTCCAGGGTCAAGTCCGGACATATCCGCATCGTAACCCCGGAGTACCTCAGGCGTGAAAAGCTCTCCCCACTGGAGGAAGCCCTGTACATCACCCCCGAACTCGAGGAAGTGATCGAACAAACACCTGAGATGACCGCCTATACTTACCGCATCCCGTTCGGGGTCCTCCTTTCAAAGGGAGAAAACTCCAAGCCCGCCTTCGGCAACGCGATAGACGTGGAACGTGAAAAGGGCTTCATCGACTTCTCCTCGGAAGATTACCTGGTCGAAGGTTCCTATCTTAAACCTGGTGATGAGGCAATACTCCTCGGAGCAGGTCTTGCAGAGGAGCTGGAGTTCTCCATAGGGGACTCGCTGGTTATCATCACCTCGACAGCCTACGGTTCGCCCTCGGGCATGAACCTTACGGTCAAGGGAATCGTCCAGACCGGTCACGCCGGTGTCGACGACAACGCATTCTACATTCCACTGGCTGCGGCCCAGCAGCTTCTGGACCTCGATGGCAGGGCTGCCGAGGCACTTGTGCTTCTGGAATCCAGGGACGATGCCGAGGATGTTGCTTCGCGCTGGCAGAGAGAGCTGGGGGAAAAATCAGGACTTAAGATAATCCCCTGGCAGCAGGACGAACTGCTGGGCATGATGCAGGTGGTTTTCCGTGTGTACTGGGTTATCTACTTCATCATACTGTTGATTGCATCTGCCACCATCATTAATACAATGCTCATGGCGGTGTTTGAGAGAATTAAGGAAATAGGCATCATGAAGGCCATGGGTATGCGGGGAAACCGCATCCTGTGGCTTCTGACCGCCGAGGCCTCGATGATAGGGCTGCTGGGAGCCGCCATCGGCGCGGTGCTGGGCGTTTTGCTGGTTCTGCTTGTAGGCGAGATTAATTTCTCAGCATTGTCGGGCCAGAACCTGGGCTCAATCTACTTTGACCCCGTAATCAAGTTGAATCTTACCGCTGGTGCGGCTATTGGATGCTTCCTGTTCGGCTGGTTGGTGGCCACGTTGACCGCGCTGTACCCGGCACGCCAGGGAACCAAGGTCAGGCCTGCAGAAGCACTTAGAAGGGTCTAGAAATGTTAATAATCCGCAGATTACGCAGATTAACACAGAGTGTAAGGGTAATTCATGACGCGAAGTGGTGAAACCAATTACCCCTGCAAAGGTTCATTCTATTTCTGTGTGACTCTGTGGTTGTAAAAAAACGTTGAGATGAGAATGAAAACTGAAACAGAATCATCCACAGAGGCACTGAGACACCGAGCTGCATATAGTTATCAGAGAAAAAATCTCTGGACTCTGTGCCTTTGTGGTTAGTTAAAGAGAAAGGAGTAAAATGAAAAAATTGGCGATTTCCATCCTGGGGATAGTGCTCCTCGCCACCTCGATGCCTGCGATAACCGCGAACCAGATTCTGGATAAGGTGGATAACAACATGGTTGCTTCGTCGATGAAGTTCGAAGCCGAACTCAAGATATCCATCTCGGGATCTGTACGCAACAAGGAGTTCAAAGGCTATACCAAGGGAGAAGACAAAGCCTACATGGAGTTCACCTCACCTTCACGGGACAAGGGAACCCGTTTCCTCAAGCTGGCTGACGAGTTCTGGATGTACCTGCCCGATGTTGGCAAGGCTACAAAGATAGCAGGGCACGCCATGCGTTCCTCGCTGATGGGTTCTGACTTCTCCTACGAGGACGCGGTGTCCAACGAGGAACTGCAAGAAAGTTATGATGCTGATCTGCAAGGCGAACAGAAGATAGGCGACGACAACTGTTACGTGCTAAAACTCTCACTCAAAGAAGGAGCAGAGGGGTCATACTACACCCAGAAGCTGTGGGTAAGCAAAGAGACGTTCATTCCAATTAAGTCCGAGTACTATTCCAAATCGGGCAAGCTTATGAAGGACGTACAGATCCTTTCTTTCAAGCGCATCTCCGGCAAGAACTATCCCACCCGGATTCGCATGGAGAACAAGCTGAGAAGAAACACCTGGTCGGAGTTCGTTATCACAGATATCCAGATCGGTGTTTTAATCCCCTCAAACGTATTCACCAAGGGATACCTGGAAAGATAGTTTCGCCTCCTCCAACCCGATAACACGAAGAAGGCCGGTCACAAGACCGGCCTTCTTATTTATGAAGATAAAATATCCCTGCACACCTACTCTGAAAAAGTTAACCTGAGGCTTGTCGCACCAAGATTTGGCAGTCCATTCTCCCTGCCCTTAACGTTCACGGTCACGTGCCGGTTCACTTCCTCCATTTCAAGGACAAACGCGTAGCTGCCTACCGCAGCCACGTTACCCACGTATCCCTCGAACTCGAACTGGACAAGAAGGTTGCTTGAACCGTCGTAGTCGAAGGGGGTATCGAGCTCGAAAGGGGTCCACTCGTTCTGTGCGTCGCCATAGGTAACACTGCTCGAGGAGTACACCAGTTCAGGAGTTCCGCCGCCGTAGTTATCCTCCAGAGTGTCTACCACCTCGACTGCCGACACCTCGAGCATCCATATCTTGAAATTATTATACTGCTTGGATATGGCGGTGCTGGCCATGGTCGCCAGTTCGGTAATGGTTCCGGACCGGCCTATGTCCGCGGCGTAATAAATACACTGGGTAAGCCCGTACTCGCCGTTTGTGAAAGGTATCCACAAATCCTCGTTGCCGGTCTCGCCAACTACCACGTAGACTCCGTCTCCCCCGCCGCCGGTATCGGAAACGACAATATTGATACTCGCAGAGGAGGTTTCGCCTGAAGGATCCTGGGCTTCGACTGAGATTGTGTAGGTTCCGTTTACACCCGGTGCGGTCCATATAACCTGCTCTCCGGTTGTTTGATCGAACGCTCCACCCGTGGCCTGCCAGCTGAAGGTGAGTTCGTCTTCGTCCGGGTCAGTGCACGTTACGTTAAGGGTAACCTCGGTTTCAGGTAAAACATCGGTCGCGGAAGCTGCAATCACAGGTGTATCGGGCGGACTGTTAGTGTTCAGAATATCGCATCCCGCTAGGGGGAGGATGCTTATTGCTATTAGTGTTGCCACACCGTATCTCTTTATCATGTCTGTCCTCCATGGTTTAGTTGAGTTGAACCATCCTCCAACACATGGACTTATTTTCTTAGGTAAAAAAAACTTACCTGACCAAAACCCTGCAGCCATTATAGATACGTACAGGTATTTGTCAATAATGAAAAAGCCCAGCTTCAAACTGGGCTTAATAAATCGTGAATTTTTTTCTCAGTCTGAAATCCTACTACTCCGGTAGCAACTCGAAAACCAGTTTCAGGTAAAGGGTTCCGCTTTCAGCGGTTCCTTTCTCATCTTCAGATCTCACTATACCGACGTGGCGGTTAGTTGATGAAGCCTTGTCGTAAGCATAGGTCTTTGCCCCTTCAACATCGTCACCAAGCATATCGTACTGTATCCGGATTAGTAGATTCTTAATACCATCATAGTTGAAGGCATTGACGAACTTGAAGTCAAACCATTCATCCATTGGGCCATAGGTAATAGAATCACTCTGAAAAACGAGGGTCTTCGGCGCATCATCGATATTGTGTTCCAGGGTATCGACTATGGAATCGATATCCACCGGAACAAACCAGATCTTCAAGTTCTTATACGTAATCGTAGTATCTTCCGCCGGTGAAAGTCCCATTTTAATTATCTTGCCTGAGTAATCGATTTCATCTGCGAAGTACAAAAACTGGGAACGGCCGTAATTGCCTGCGTTAAATGGAAAATCGAGACTGCTCTCGGCGCTGCCTAGGATAATCTCGTGGCCTTCATCATCAGGGGTAGTATCCGGAGCGACGGTTATGTCGACATACTGGGAGTTGGTTGCACCCTCGGGGTCTTCGACGGTCAGAGTAATCCTGAAGATTTCATCCGCTTCAACATCAGGAGCGGTCCAGTTGACGTTCAGACTCGTTTCGGTGTTGAATTCTCCGCCATCGGCAGACCATCTGAGTTTCAAATCACTCGTGTCATTATCGGGATCGCCAATCTCGGCCGCACTCAGAATAACGACGTCTCCCGATTCCACCGACGTTTCTGAAGCAACTATCCTCGGTTTGATTGGCGGGTTGTTACAACCCGCAAGCATCATTACTGCGACGGCTGTAAACAGGACAAAGATGTATTTTCTTCTCATTCTAATACCTCCTATTTGCATAAGAAGGTTTAAGGATTTTAAATTCAGGCGTGAATACACGCAACATTCACCTATCTGCCTTTTAATTACAGGGCAGTCAGACATTTTTCAAGTTTATGAGAAATTCACGTTATGTCAAATGTCTTCACCGAACTCCATTTGATTCAAGATCACATTCCTGAATAAGGCTCGATAGAACAAATCTGATTGCGGAATCTGCAGTAAGGTTTGATGCGGAGTTAAAGTATCTCTTAGCATCAGAGCACTGCAGGGAATCAAGTGCATCGAATCCTGCCTTGATAGTGTCCGCAAGGACCTCATCCTTCACTGTCCTTAAAGGTTTTAGGAATCCGGCCTCGTTCTCCCGGCCAATCCTGCGGACAGCCCTGACACAATCGGACCCGAAAAGCTCGTATCTGAACACGAATCCTGCACACATCGCTGCTGCGACAACACCGACGACCATCCACGTCCACCACCTCGTCCCCCCTTTCTTTACAGAATCACAATCTTTATTCACTGAGTTTACTTCTCTTCCTCAGTCTCTTCTATCTCGATTTCCCCATCCCCTCCGATTACCGCCTCTCCGTCCTCGAACGAAACGTCCCCCTCGATAGTAACGTTGCCCTCAATCTTGACGCCTTCAGGACCTATTACTAACGAACCGCCAGGACCTATCGTGATGCCTGACTCCCCGCCTCCTGAAATCGTAGTCTTTTTTGATGAGGTCACCTGTTTAATCTCCCTGATGTTGCTCTCGCATATCCCGGCCTTCTCGTGTGCGCCCATCTCGTGGAACATCTTAGCCGCTTTCTCGTAGCAGTCTATACCCTTGTCGTACTGCTCCCAGTCGACGTAAACCGTACCCTGATTGTAGATACCGATCGCTTCGGTTTCGTATGACCTGACGTCGTGTGCAAGGTCTGCGCATTTGGTGTAGTACTCCAACGCCTTCTTACCGTCACCCTGTGCACGGTAGATATTGCCGATGTTGTTGCAGTCGCGCGCCTGGCCCTTCAGATTGCCAATCCCGGTATTCATTGCCAAAGCTTTCTGGTAGAACTTGAGCGCCTTTTCTGCATCGCTTTCTCTAAACACATTGCCGATATTACCCATCATCCACGCCATGCCTTCCTTGTCATCGAGTCTTTCGAAGAGCTTGAACGCCTTCTCGTAGTGTTCTAACGCATCGCTGTCATCTTCGCGGTCCGAACAAACGTTGCCCCAGTTGGCGTGTACGTATGCCTGATGTTCCTTGTCGTTAATACGTTCGGCAATCTTCAACGCCTGCCTTAGATGCATCTCGGCCTCATCCAGATCCTCGGTATCCTCATACGTTGCGCCTATGCCTGCAAGGGCCTGGGCTTCTCCCTCGTCATCCTTCATCTTTCGGGCGTGCTCCAGCGCGTTGTTGAACGACTCCATAGCCTGCTCGGGCTTCCCTAGAACGCGGTAAACCTCGCCAAGGCCGCAAAGGGCGTCTATCAGGGGTTCTGTCAGCATGACCTGTTCAGCGACCGTAACCGCGTGCCGGTATGAGTGCTTGGCCTCGACAACGTCGCCTGCGGACATCTGCACCTCGCCTAACTGGTTGAGTACGTAGCAGCGTTCGGCGGAGTCGAATATGGAGTTTACCAGAGCCTGGAACCTTGCTATAGCATCGGGGTAGTTGTAGTCTTCCTTTGCTTTGACCGCATCCTTGAATAGGCGTTTTTCTTCTCTGTCCATGTCCTTGAGGAGCCGTTTGAGTGTTTTATCTCTTTTAGGCATGCTTGAGGATAGCTATGAGACCCAAGATGTCAAGGGGAAAACCGGGCAAAACAAGTGTGTCAAAAACAGGACAAAAGGCAGACAAAAGTCGCCCAAAAGAACCCCATAAGTACAACAAAAGAGGGACAAATTTGAAAGAAGTGGGACAAAAGGGGTACAGAAGTATGACAGAAGCGGGACAAAATAGGACATTTTCCGCTGACCGCTCACAGCTGACGGCTCACTGCAGGAATGCGGGTGGGGGATGATGGTTAGCGGATTATTGAACCACAGATTACACGGATTAACACAGATTAGCTTCGCCGCAAGCGTGACTCCGTCGTATTCAGGTGCTTCTGAGTCATAAGACTCGTATGTCACGTGATCGCCGGATAGAAACGTCTCCTCGAGGAAAAATTGCCTACCCAGTGAAGGGAAGTCGTGCCATTCGACAACGATACTTCGGACGTTCCTTACCCCTTCAAACAAGGCAAATATGTAAAGCAGCCCTCTCCCCTGCCTGGTTTCTTTACACGTGTAACAACTGATTTGGAATTTCTTAAATCCGACTGTGTCAACGTGTTTGCATCCCAGTTTCATGATTTGACCTCCTTATCTGTTCTAAAAAAACCGATCCTATTGACGCTCGGTTCAGGTGATTTTAATCGCTCCATCTCGATGCTGTCCAGGATATCCCGGAATTCGACTCTTGGGTTATTCCTGCTCATCGCCACACGGGCGGCATTTTTGATAACGTTGCGTATCTCCCCACCAGAAAGCTCAAACTCTCCACCCAACCATTCGAAGTTCACGTCGTTGGCCAAGGGCAACCTGGCAGGTATCAATTCCTCCCATATTCTTATTCTCTCACCGGGCTCGGGTCGTGGGAACTCGAGCTTTATATCCACTCTTCGCTCCAGGGCAGGATCTAGATTGTCAGCAAAGTTAGTGGTCATAATCAAGATGCCGTTGAACCGCTCGATTTCGGTCAGCATAACGTTTATATGAGAGTTGTGGTGCTGGCGGTCCTGGTCTATTGCGCGTTTGTGAACCAATGAATCAGCTTCGTCAAGAATGAGCACCGAATCAGACTCGTTAGCTTTCTTGAATAGCCGCGAGATATTGTTTTCGGTTTCCCCCCACCACTTGCTTAAAACCTCGGGTACGTTTATTTGCTTTATCTTTCGTCCTATTGTCCCTGCGAATCCCCTTGCCGTAAGGGTCTTGCCGGTGCCC
>WJJO01000033.1 GCA_014729665.1 Caldifarciminota bacterium | reverse complement strand
GCATTACTCTCTCCATCTCAACCATTAGCCGCTCTCGATGCCTGATTATTGCTTCCTTCTCAGGTAAAGTCATATTCATATCCTCCTTGTCTCTAACTCTACCTGAGACGCAATTCATTGCAACCTACAACTAGTTTATTCTTTTCTGAGATTATTCAGATTCATTTAGCCAGTTTTCCCAGGCGTCATACTCGGCACCCAAGTCCTCGCCGGTTATTTCCTCAAGGGAGGAGGCCGCCTCCTTCTGAACCCCCTGGTTCTCGTCATTGAGTGTATCTATCAACGGCTCTATCGCCTTCTCGTCGCCGATCTTCCCGAGCGAGGCCGCCGCGGCTTTACGAACGCTTTCGTGCTCATCGGCAAGGGCTTTAATGAGCGGTTTAACCCCTTTGGGCTCGCCAAGTACGCCGAGCGCCTTGGCCGCACTTTTGCGTACGTCCCATGAGTCGTCTTTTTTTAGGGCTTTTGCGATATGTCTGACGGCTTTGGGTTCTTCCAGCTTGCCCATGGCCTCGACCGCAGCCTCACGTACGTCCCAGAATTTGTCTGCGGCTCTGTACGCCTTGATAAGTGGTTTAAGTGCCTTTGGATCCCCCAGTTCACCCAATGCCCATGCAGCGGCTTTCTGCATGTCCTTGTCCGGATCCTTCAACTGGGCTATGTATTTCTCAACCTCTGATGTATCGACAGTCTGTGCGACGCCGACTAGGGGTATCGGGGAAAAAACTAAAACTGCAAATGTCAAAGCCATCCATTTGACCATTTATATACCTCCTATTTCAATCTATATTAGACCGTAGAGGCAAAAAGTCAAGGGGAATAACACCGAAACTTGATGAACCGATACGAAAATATCGATGTCAATCACCGGAAGATTAATTTGGTTCTTTAGTTTTTTTCGTTGACAACGCGGTAATACTTTGCTATGATTAGGTGATGAAATCCCTGATTGAATACCGAGAAGTGTTCCCGTCATTGAAACAGAAAAGAGCAGGCAAGCCTCCTATATACTTCGACAATGCGTGCATGACCCTCAAGCCTCAATCGGTCATCGATGCAACTGTTGAATACTATACACGGTACCCGGCTTGTGGAGAACGCAGTACTCACTGGTTCGCCGCCCAGGTGGATGAAGGGATTGCAAAATCGCGCGAGGCCTTCAGAGAACTCATCGGGGCACGCAGTAAGAACGAGATTATCTTCACCAAGAATACCACCGAGTCGATAAACCTTGTTGCCCAGTCGATAAAATGGAATCCCTCAGACGTAGTACTCACCACCGACAAGGAGCATAACTCCAACCTGTGCCCGTGGCAGGAGATGGCTACGCGGGGATTTCTGGCTAAGCACCGCGCGGTACCGTCTGACGGACAAAGTCGATTCGACGTCGAACGTTTCCGCAAGACGCTTGAGGAGGAAGCCGGTAAAGTCAGGATGGTCAGTCTTGGCCATACCTCCAACCTCGACGGGACGAGTATACCGGCTGAGACCATCCGCGAGGTTGTAAGTCTTACAAAGCAGCAGAACCCGGATGCTTTCGTTTTCCTTGATGCAGCCCAGTCGGTGCCCCACAAGAAGGTTAAGGTAACAAATCTAGGAGTTGACTTCATAGCCTTCTCGGTGCACAAGATGTGCGGACCGACAGGGGTCGGTGTTCTTTACGGGCGCAGGGAGATTCTTAACGATGAGAAGGTGATACATCCCTTCATCGTGGGTGGCGGTACTGTCGAGGATACCCATCTCCTGGGTCACCCCCTTTATTTCAAACCGCCCCACAAGTTTGAGGCAGGTCTGCAGAACTACGCCGGCATCATCGCAGCCGGAGCCGCAGCACGCTTCCTGATCGAAGCAGGTCCCGAGCGTATCGCGGCACACGAGGAAGAATTGAACATAGCGCTTACCGAACGGATGAGGGGATTCCCAGAGGTACGTATCCTCGGGCCTGAAGATCCGGTAGAGCGTTCCGGAATAATCACCTTTTATCTTCGAAAGCCTGCTACAAGATTTTCGGACGACGAACCGGATATCGATGAGAAGATGGACGCTCGGGCCAATATTATGATAAGAAAGGGGACGTTCTGTGTGCACTCCTGGTATCACGATCATGAGAGGGATTTCGATAAGCTGTGGCCCGGATTCCGACCGACACTTTTCCGTACCTCCTTGTATTTATATAACACGCTTCAAGAGGTCGAGATCTTTGCAGACGTAATGAAAGAGATTCTTGCAGAACTTTCAGATCTTCCCACCCTGGGGGATACAAGTGTCTGAAGAGCCCTTGATTATATCCTACTTCAAGAGGCTTTTCGCCAATCCGAAGGACACAAGGATGGGTCGCATTGAAGGTGCAGAAGTTGAGATTAAAGGTGAACTCTGCCCCAGAAAGGGGAAGAAAGACCAGGTGTTTCTCTACGGCAAGATAGCTGACGACAAGCTGAAGGATATCAAGTTTATGTGCGCATTGTGTGATCCGCATATGTTTGTAGCGGCAGATATCTTGTGTATCCTTGCCGTCGGCAAGGATAAGGATGAAGTCTCCGCATTAGGTAAGGTTAATTTCGAGGAACTTCTGGGCGGCCAAAGTCCGGAAGGATACGAACACTTCGAGCGAGCAAGGGAGCTTCTGGTCCTGGGCATGCTGGGACGAAAGAAGATAACATGAGTAAATACCGGAATCCGCTTTTATTCCTTCCTGCGCATATTGATCAGGGAATTTCCAGTTTTGATGTTGAGGTTAACCCGGATTTAGTGGGACTCGAAGCGTATAAATTCCATGCACCGATTCAATGCAAGCTGGATTTTGAAAGGATAGGGGATAGAATAGATTTGAGCATGAGTCTTGTTGCTGGAATCGAGGTCGCCTGCTCAAAATGCGGCAAGCCGACACGGATTGACATCCAGACGACTTATAAGGTAACATTTCTACCCGCCGCCGACGATGAGGACGAAGAGATAACGGCCACCGATTTAGAGCTTTACTCCGATATATTAAATCTGACACCCATCCTGAGAGATGCCTTTCTCTTGGCTATTCCCATAGCTCCCCTTTGCCGACAGGGATGCAAGGGTTTATGTCCCGTATGCGGTGTCAATCTGAATCAGGGTGATTGCAATTGCGATAAAACCAAACGGGTGAGCCCGTTTGAAGAATTGAAGAGGTTGGTAAATGAATGATGAACGAAAGTTAACCTTTGGCGGGCGACGCGCCATGAATATCATAGGAACTCCGAATACAAAGCTATACAGGGAAGAAAAATACCCTGAAGCCGGTACTCACGCCCTGCGTGAACCGGATAAGAAAATCCTTAATCACATCGACGGCAAGAGCAGCGTCAGACAGATAATATCTGAAGCCGGTGTGGATTTTGAGACAGGCCTTCACTCTATTGCATGGCTGATGCAGACAGGATTCGTTTATTCAAGCGAGGTTATCGAACGAATCCTTCAGGAGCATTCCGACAAGCTGGCGTTCTTTGCCGAGATTTTTGCAGACGCCGAACACGACGAGGAGTTCTGGGAAAAGGTCATATCCGATATCGTATCCGATAACCCTGAGTTGGAAGATAAAGCACCGGGTCTTTCCTGGGAAGGTCTTTCACCTACGGTCAAACCACCTCCTCCCTCTCCTGCCCAGTTGAAGGATTACTTCATCAACGTGATGGTGGCCCTTTACGACAAGGCCGAGGAGATTCTGGGACCGGACGCGGTGCTGGCAAAACGTATACTTTTAGATTCGCGGCGTCCGAGCGGTTAAGTTACCAGTCGATTTACAGAGGGATTTAACCACAAAGGGCAAAAAAACAATGATGGGGTGTAACATTTGGGAAACGGGAGTTACAATTATTATTTACAAATCTAACCTCTATTCTCATTGGAATAAGTGAAAATTCCTTTTCATAAACCGGCAACCTGAAGCTCGTGGTCGTTTTTTCGGTTTCACAGGTGGTTCGGCATACTTATACGGGCTTGACACCTTTAAATTATTTGCCTATTATAAGATTAAACTGAAGGAGCAGGGCCACATGTGTGGTTATCCCTCCTTAATATATAGGTTATATTAAACTACATTGAGGTGACGCGATAACTGAAATCCATTACATCCAATCTGGTTTAACCAATCAATGCATTTGTTTCCTACTCGGTCGGCGGCAAAATCGGTTCTAAGACCGTAGAAAACCTTAACTCTAAGTGTTCGATATCTCAGGTAGTGAGGTTAGCGTTCTGGCCTCGGCGAACACACTCCCGGACATTATACTGCGACCTGGAACTGCAAAGATAAACACGGCGTCAAGCTGGCCTCCGGCGTATACTTCGTAGGTTTACTTTCTCCCGAACATAACACTTTTAATCAAGTAATCCTTGTTGAATAGGATTGTATGTTACTCCCACTCGTCGTAGGTTATAATCTCCTCAATTGCCTTGCGGTTCTTTATACCCGGTTGGTCAGCGGGGTATCCCAGGGAAAGGAGTGCTATCACCTTGTACTTCGCCGGAATCCCCAGAATCTTCTTAACGTCTTCCTGGTAGAATGCCCCGAGCCAGCAGGAACCCAGCCCGTGTTCGACTGCTGCAAGTTGTATATGGTCGGTGGCTATCGAAAGGTCCACCGAGGCCGCCGAAACACCACAAGTCATGAGCCTTTCGGGTTCCAGGGCCACTGATGCGATGACCACCGGAGCCTCGGCAACGAACTGCTGTTCCTTTGCAGCCTTTGCCAATGCCTTTCGTTTCGCCTTGTCACGGACGACTATGAACTTCCACGGCTGACGGTTGTTCGCTGACGGTGCAAGCCGTGCCGCCTCCAGCACCGATCTAAGTACATCCTGCGGTATATCCTTCTTCCGGTAAGCGCGTACACTGCGCCTGTCCCGTATTATCTTCGGTATCTGCATCGTTACTCCTTTTGGGGATAGTCTACTAATCCTTAAGATATTTGTCAATAAAAGGTTTATGAAACACAGAGATCACCGAGAACACAGAGACGAATATATTTATCATCTAAAACTTCGTGACCTTTGTGTTCTTTATGGAGATGACTTATTTGCTTAGTCCGACGGTTGACAGTTATCCTCTGTACTATATAATCATATCTACCGTAAAGTCGGGGCGTAGCGCAGTCCGGATAGCGCACTACCTTGGGGTGGTAGGGGTCGCTGGTTCAAATCCAGTCGCCCCGACTTATCGCTTTTTCACTTCTCCACGTATTCGGAAATAAATCCCGTTACCTTTTTTTGATAAGCCTCGCAGTCGACGGTCGAAACGTTACCGTGACATGCTTCATCTACCCAGAAGGAGTCCTTTGGCTCCGAAGCAGCTTCCCATAGAACAACGGCGTGATTGTCGAATGTAATATAGTCATCCATCCTTCCGTGCATCAAGAGAAGCGGGCAGCCGATATCGGCTATCCTTGCCTGTGAGTCGTAGTCGTCTGCCGAGACAATACCTCCGGGAAGGTCGAGAAGGCCGGAATCCTTCATAAGCGCCGATGTCGATGCAGGACAGGATTCCATGATTGCCGCGGCAGGCGAGGAGATGTCGGCGGCAAGAAAGGTTGTCATGTAGCCGCCCAAGGACATGCCGTAGTAAACGAGTCTGGAAGCGTTTATCTCGGCCACATCGCCCGAGATTACCTGAAAGTAGGCCATCTCGGCGCTTTCGTAGCAGGTTTCGGATGTCGGCTCGCCTGTGGAACGACCGAATCCGGGATAGTCGTATATGTATACCCTGTAGCCCATCTCCCAAAGGAATTCTACCTTGTCCCAGTAATGATTGATGTTGTGATAGTTGCCGTGATTGTAAAGTACGGTAACGATGCTCGTATCCGGTTCTGCGGTGGTGTCGGTTACGGTATCCGGCTCCTGCAGCGCCCAGAATGCGAAGATTGTGTTTGTACCTGCGGTGAAGCTGTCGGCTACTATCAATTCGTCGGGGATGATTCCACGATAATTTTCCCACTGTTTCATATCTTTCTCGCCAAAATACTCGTTCAGTTCCACGTTCTGGTAGTAGAACGGTTCCAGGGAGAAACAACCTGTCATGGTAATTATCATTAAACCGGGGATTAATCGTTTAATCATTTCCACCTCCCGGATAAAGACTCGCGCCGAGTACTATCCCGAATGCACCCCGGTTGCCGGGCGAGAGCGGGAAGTTGACCACCCTGAACTCCGAATCCTCCATAGGAGCATACCACTTAATCTCTAAACCCAGACCGAGATACTTGCCTATTTTGAACTCGGAGCCGACTAAAGCGGTCCATGGAACGTATGGTTCTGAGAGCTGGAAGAACGCCTGCCCTCCGGTGTAGACAAGGATATCAGGATTGACGAACCAAGATGCTGCGAGATCGGCAGATGGTGCTGCGCCAACGCCGTCTTGATTAAAAGGATTCAGCCACATCGTAGGATTCAGCCCCAGACATAAGCTGGGGATTGCGCCTGCTTGATGAAGGAATTCGTATGCTAATCCGACGTCCAATCCTATGGTTCCGAAGGCAAGCATCGTCGGATGTATGCCCACGTGGGCCTCAAGATTATCAACCACACCCCACCGGTACCGGAGTGCGGTGTAGGGCAGGGGTAAGTCTGCAATACCGGGCAGGGTTGCCACCGGTCCGCCCAGGGAGAAGGAGAGCGCGCGTTCACCCTCGGGCAGGATGCGCACCGTAGACACGGTTCCGCAGCCTGCAACAAAGATTGTCAAGAAACAAATAACTGCAACTTTTCTAACCACTAAACCTCCTTTGTGAAAAGATGATAATAAACCGGTTAACCGATTAAGTCAAGGATAGATAGATCCATGAATTCCCTTGATCTGCGATTCCCCTCGAAGAGACTGTAGGATATGTTCTTTGTTCGCAACGCTTACCCCTCCAGGTTTTTATCTACTCTGTGTCTCTGTGGTATTTTTTGCTTCCTTTAGCCGCCGCTTCGCGTCCGATAACGTCCAAGGAATCAGGGGTAAAGTAGCGTTCAGTCGTCTTCCCAGGTGTGTTCTATCTCGAGCTGCTCGGATGAATAACTCATCACCGAATCTGTGAATACGGCAATCTTGTAATAACGCGTATCCCCGTCACGCTGGCACTGGAAGGTGTAGGAGGTAGTGTCGAGTTTTACCGGATCTACACGGGTGCCTGACGGGTCCCATTCCCGTCCGGTGCCGTCGAAGTTATCGTGATATATGTCGAACCCCACCGATCCGTAAGCCAGAAAGATGTAGTACACGCTGTCGTGAGGTTCGTTGCACATCCAGTGCAAGGTTACGTAATCGGAACCTTCGAGTAGCGGGTCGTTGGTGAAGCTCGAAGGGGCGGATGGGCGGGGATCGGCAAGTCCTGGCTGGGGTGTAACGGTAAATGTATCGGAGAAGCCTTCGGCATCCGGGTCGGTGAAGATGGCAAATATAGCCTTGACGTAGTATCGGTACTGAATTCCGTTCTCGACCGATGAATCCGTCCAGCACCATCCCGCGTAAAGTGGATTGGTGGGACCGAACTCTGCAACCTGCTCGAATTGTCCGTCTTCTTCGGAGCGCATGAGTATGAGATGTCCGTATTTCCCTCCCTGATACAGAAGCGTGGAATCATTAAGCCACCACTGGACCGAAACCGTACCGTCGCCCGGAAGGGCCTTAACCCATAAGAACGGTTCGATCCGCTCAGGGGGTTCGGTGCATCCTGTAAGTGCAAGGAAGATAAGGAACAAGATAATACTCATTTTGCTTATTAAGCTCATGTTCAAAGGATACATGCTCTTTGCTTCAGGTCAAGTGTCTTTTGTTCCGTCTGCAGTCAACCACTAATCCCAGAAGGGGATCAAACACAAAGAACACAATGGTCTGCGATACAATAGCGCAGTGCAAGATAATGCCAAAAACCTAATTTATTTAACCATTATTAGAGACGAAATCGAATCTTCAATCTTCAAATCTTACAATCTTTGAATCCCTGCACGAATACGAAGTAGTCGTGTGGGGTGATTAATCGTTGACAACCGGCAATTTATCGATAATGTCTCCTATGCTTTTTATCTATGAGGATAATCCCCAGAACTTCGAGCCGCTATCGCACTTGAGGCCCGTCACCGAGATTCGCTGCGGTACGCTTTCATTCAGGGAGAAGGCGGAAAGGATGATGGATCAGAAAGCAAGTCTCATCGTCCGAAGGGATTTAAATGATCTCTGCGCTGAAGAGTTTCCGGCACTCGAGGTAGCAGGCAAGATACCCGAGGGCTTACACCTTTTCCTGTCTTCGGGTACCGTACTTGCTGAACCGGTCGAGATATCGGATAAAAACGAGGTTTTGACCGGTGAGGACGATACCGTCGTGGGATTTATTACCGATAAGCTTGTCGGTTCCGAGGGCCTCGCCGATGTCCGGGACTTTATCGAAGCAACACAAGATCAGCGCAGGCGCATCCCGGCAAGACGCATCCGCTATCCCTGGGAGATATTCGCATCATTAGAACAGGAGGTTACCCGTGACTTTTTCGGTGAGTTAGAAGAAGGAGAGATAGATTCACACGCGGTAGTCTATGGGAAAGCCTTAAGGGTCGAGAAGGGTGCAAGGGTTGAGGCCGGTACGGTGATAGACTGCCGGAACGGACCCGTGACAATCGCTGAAGGTGCATTTACTAAGGGACCGAACCTTATCGAGGGGCCGTGTTATATAGGTCCAGGGACAATCGTCGACAGCGCCAGGATAAGGGCGGGTACGGTTCTCGGTCCGGTGTGCAGGGTCGGGGGAGAGGTCGAGGCTTCAATCTTCCACGGATACGTAAACAAACACCACGAGGGTTTTATGGGTCACGCCTACCTGGGTGAGTGGGTTAATCTGGGCGCTATGACCACCAACTCCGATCTCAAGAATAACTACTCCGACGTGAAGGTGTTATTCAACGGCGAGTCATTATCTACAGGGCTTATGAAGTTCGGCTGTATCATCGGAGATCATACCAAGACGGCCATAGGCACGCTCATACCCACAGGAACCATGATAGGGATATTCGCCAACCTCTTCGGAGAGGGACCGGCATCCAAATTTATTAAATCCTTCTCCTGGGGCAAGACCGATGTCTACGATCTGGAACAATTGGTAAACACCACCGAGAAGGTAATGGTTCGCAGAAAAAGGGATATGAACACCGCACTTCGCGAGCGTATTAATACCTTGCATACACGACATACTCAAGATGCAGTCTGAATTTCTCGGTATCGATATAGGGGGGACGAATACCCGCCTGGGATTGGTTTCCTCCAAGGGCAAGATAGTATCCAGCGGAAGACTCAAAACCCGTATGGATGCAGGACCCCGAGCCCTGGTTGAAGGCATATTCCTCAAGGCTGCCAGGATGATGGGGGAGAATCAGATAATCCAGGTCGGTGCCGGTATTGCTGGACTCATAGACCATCGCAAAGGCGTCATCCGCTTCTCTCCGAACCTTGCCAGCTGGCGCAACGTTCCGTTGAAGGACATGCTGGAACAGTGTTTTTCCGTACCGGTTGCGGTATCAAACGACGTAAATGCGATCGCCTGGGGAGAGTACAAGTACGGCGGGTACGGAACAGAAAATCTCTTCTGCTTCACCCTGGGAACGGGGGTTGGAGGAGGTATCATCTCAGACGGCGCTCTCATCCTGGGCGCGAACTACGCCGCCGGTGAGTTCGGGCATACCTCCTTCGAGGGGAACGCGAAGTGTTCGTGCGGGATTACAGGATGCCTTGAGGCCTACGTGGGCAACGACCGACTGGTTCGCAAGGCAAGGAGGAGAATGAATCTGGCATCCCCGCTGATGAAATTGACTTCGGGGAAGGAAATAACACCGCGTCTGCTTGCCCGGGCAGCACGCGAAGGCGACGAGGTTGCATTGAAGGTCTTTGCACAAGCCGGACGACGTATAGGCAAGGCTCTAGGTAACGTAGTTCAGCTTCTCGACCCTGAGGTTATCGTGGTGAACGGCGGGGTAAGCAAGGCCGGTGATTTGATTCTGAAGCCGATCCGTGAAACCTTAAAACGCTATACCATGCCGCTTGAGGGAAGGAAGCTGAGGGTGATGCGTTCAAAACTGGGTGACAAGGCGGGGATTTTAGGTGCAGCGACGCTGGCAGAAGTTTTACTCTAATCCTCCTTACGGTTTATCAAAGGGATAGCGGCTTTTTTCCATCCGATATTATCTTCGATGCAGATAAACTAAAGAGGTACTTGAGCAGAAGATTGATTGAGACGTCTGGTATTCCGCAGTATTTAAACGGAATGCTCTACCTTAGCTTTCCCTTCAAGGTGTTCTGCAATACCCCTGTATAAACGTAATCTACCGATTCCTCCACGCTGCTGGCTGCTCCCGTGATTTCGGACTTCAAGGTGTATAAAAGGGGCAGGCCTATTAATGGATCGTAAAGCAGGTTACCCTCGATAGTGACCTCAAATGTCATGGGATCTGAGAACATGTCGGGAATGTTTTTCTGAGAAGAACCGTTTCCGCTGAATCTTATCTTTACGGTTTCTCTACCTTCGTAAAACTCGGAACCAACTACTACGTAATTACCCTTTACCTCGAAATCGCCTGATACATCCGGTAGGCTGAAAGATGTTTCTTCGTCTACAGGAATGGAATTGCCGGTGGAGAAGTCCTTAAATGAAAATATCACGAGCATTGCTTTGAGAAAACAGTCTCCATGGGGTAATTGGTCTTCATCTGAGGACATGGTTGTATCTTTAGTTACAACCTGGAATTCGTAATCTCGAAGATTCCCTGAGCGGGAGAAGCTATAGCAATTTGCAAGACTATCGAAGGTAGTCGAGTCCAGTCGGATAACAGAATCCTCTGGTTCTGGGTCTGAACCCGAAAATAACGAAATCAGACTGCCGGACGTGCTTGTTCGAATTTCTATTACATCGAAATTCCTTGTCAGTTTAAATCCTCCGAGTTTACCGCTCGTGGAAGAAACACCTGAATTCGTTACCATATCCGTGCTGTTCTTCATATCAAGAACGATTCCACCGTAACCTGTTGCCGTCAGTCCGACAGTTATTGAGGAATTTTCCTCATAGTCTACCTGCCCGGTAAACTCACGAAGTGTCTGTACAGGTCTTCCGGCAAATACTAACGAAGTGAAAGAACAAACAAGGCTAAGGGCCTGTTTCAGCATCTATCCTACGGTTTTATAGCCAGACCGATGTGGATAAACCAGGTAGTCTCTGAACCTTCTTTTTGACCGGTAACAGGCGAGTAAGGGTTGGAATTGATCTGCAGGGTGATGCCGGGTTTCAGCCAAAGTAAGGGGATGAGTTTAATACCCACGTCTCCTTTTATCTGGAATCCTATTTCGGTTTTCAGATCATCGTCGTCTATATCTCCCATCAGACTCCAATCGTCGATCCCGATGCCCATAACTCCGGAACTATGTATGATAAGGGATGGCCCGAGACCTGCGCCGATATGAATCTTACCCGTAGGTTTGAAGGTTCCCTTGAGGAGTATAGGTATAACAAGGTTGTTGTATTTAAGGTTGACGTCCAATTCCCCGAAGCCTGTTTCCCAGTTATATTTGGCACTCTGTGTAAGAAATCCTGTTTCCACTCCCAGGTAAACAGGCAGGCACGATGGGGTCATCCCGATGCTTCCCAGGATGCCGAAGTGGGCGCCGCCTCCTGTCCCGGAGTTGCCGCTCCCGTCGTCCCAGGTCTGGGAATTCGCACCGATAAGAGCCGTACCCTCTATTGCCCATGCAGCGCTTAGGGCCAGCACGAGCATTGTTAAAACCGCGCACTTTTTCATCTCAACTCCTCTTTTTACTTATTTCCGATAATGTGAGTTTATCGTTACGGGATATTATCCTCGGTTACAATCGGAATGCAAGCCCCAGCGACGCAAAATAAGCCCTTTTATTCACGAAAACCTCCGCAGAAAGATCGGCAACCTTGTACTGACCGGTAACCGCGGCCTTAATCCACAGTCTAGGGATAATTTTAATACCTGCTTCACCCTTGATCTGGAAGGCAAGGTAGGTGTCCATCTGATCTCTTTCCAGCTCCCATTCATACAGGGGTTCTTCTTTCTCCTGTTGCATCCAGGACTTCCCTGTTAAAGGGCGCACGACCGAGATACCGGAACCCAGGCCTACGTTAATTCGGGAGGCGAAATCCATCGAACCCTTTAGATGCAGCGGTACGATAAGGTTATCGTACTTCCAGTATGCGTCAGCCGAGTCATATACCTCGCCGAATTCATCTTGAAAATTCAATACGTCGTGGTACTTCTCATACTGGTAGATTAATCCGGTTTCGGCAGCTATTGTAAGATTCGTTCGTCTGAATGTGATGCCTTCACTTATCAAGGCCCCGGAGTGCCAGCTTATTCCGTCGAGGATTATGGTACTGTCATCCACCCAGGCCTGATGGTTGCCGCCGCCCAGGGCGATTATCTCTGCCGCTCCCGCAGATATCGAAGTAAGGATTATAAGCTGGATTATTCGCCGCATGATTATCTCCTAACCGATCCTTTTATCAGATCACAACCTAATATAGGTGGAATCCCGCACTTGTCAAGATTGACACTTCCACAACACACCCTATAAT
>WJJO01000032.1 GCA_014729665.1 Caldifarciminota bacterium | reverse complement strand
TCTAATCTTTTGAAGTACTCACTCTCACAAACTCCTAGTCTTGTAGTAAACTTTCTTCATCGTCAAAATATTCCAAACTCATTGTAAGATAACCATTTCCGAGACAATGTCAAGTGCTACCACTCATGTTAGCCATTGACAACAGACCGCTTACAGCAAGAAAGGATTCACCGCAAAGAACACCAAGGGCACAAAGGGATGTAAAACACAGAGATCACAGAGGATACGGAGATACGGCTTACGGTTTACGGCTGACAGCTCACGGCCTGAGGCAAGAAGGGATTCACCAACACTAAAGCCATAAAGAAACCACTGGCGATCACCTGGGAATTCTAAGATTACAAGATTATTCCCTTCGGTCATCCTTCGGTAGAACCCCCTACGGTCGTTCTCCTCCGGTTAAAGATTGCAAGGTTTAAACACAGGGAAAGTGCTGACGGCTTGCGGATGAGTGGAACAGACGCTTGCGGTTCGGAAAATCACACTTATGTCTGTCAGGACACAATATGGAAGAATTCTCAGTTCCATACCCCCCCCCTTTGCCCCCCCTTGATAAAGGGGTCTATTTTATAACTACTACCTTTGCCCTTGCACTTCCTTGAGTGTTTTCAACCCTTGCAAAGTACACTCCCGATGGTATATCCACCGCCTGCCACTCACCCTTGCCGCAGACAACCTGCTCCGCGACCCGGCGGCCTGCAGAGTTATAGATAGACAATTGGGCCTCGCCCGGAACCTCATAGGATAACCGGTTGAGGGTGGGAGTGAGTTTGATAGGTGAGGGGTTGACCATTGGTTCTTCTTCTATCATGTTGTCATCAGGTACATCCCAGTCAGAAATCATCGCCCAGGCCTCAAGGATTGTGTCCGGGTTACACCTCGAATAAGCCCACGCTATGCGATCCGCGCTTGCCGCAACCGCCGGTTCCCGGAAAGACTTCCGATCCATAACCGTATCCGCGCCCCATTCCGGACTGAACTGAAACGGGTAACCAAAGCGTTGAAGCCAGTTGCCGGGGTGTATCTCACCTGTAAGGCCGACCTGGTGTTCCCATGCCGGATCGAGGTCTACAGGCGCAAGGTAAACCCTGGAATAGGCGAATACGAAATGACCGGCCCAGACACCGGCGTCGAAGGGAGGATCAGGTATGACGTTAATGTCTATGGAATAAAGCCCTGTCAGTTTCCCTGAAGGCCCTGCAGAGTCGTCAGGAAGAAGATGGTCGCAGAAGAAGTAGCGGGTGAGCCCCCTGTCAGAAAAGACCCGACCGACCAAATCATATGCCACGCGGCCCAGTAATGCATCGATCCAGAACAGAACGAAGCGGTCTTCGTCGAACCAGAAGGGCTTTACCCGGGTGGGATCATGAACGCTGTCGCCTTCGTCAGGTCGGTGACCCATCGGCTCCCAGGGAAGTATCGGTTCGTTATCCGCATCGAATACCTGGAACTTAGGCAGAACGTAATTATCACTGCTTGTCAGAAAATCCAGCCAGGTTACGACAAGGTCACCGTTATCGTTGAGCGCAACCTGGGGAACAAAGAAGCTAATACTAGTCTCGCCGAAGTCTTCATGGGGGAAGAAGAGCTCACAGTACGGTTCACCTTCAGCGTCGAACCGCTGAACCTGTATGCTTCTGTTAGGATAAATAACCAGTTCGCTGGTCGCAACCGCGAAATCGCCGTTGGAGGCAAGGCTGATGTCAATGGGGCGACAATAAGTCAGATAAACGTCCTCGCGCAAGGTTAACGCAGGGGTGGTCGGATTACCGTCCCTGTCGAACCTCTGGTAACGGATGTAGGGCAGGTTCCCGGTGCCTTGAGTGCGATTGTCTGCCCAGACCAGAACAGCGTTGCCGGACGAGTCCATCTGGAGACTCGGCCAGTATATCCAGTTAGTGTCGTGAACCTTTTCCACCCTGTAAGCGTCTGTCAGAGGCGCTCCGTCCTTGTCGAAGAAGCGAATGAATACGTCGTTAGGACCGGGATCGGTTTCGAGGCTGTCCACCCATGCAATGGCGAATCTGCCGTCAGGGGCCATGTCCGCTCGCAGGCATACCTGGTGATGACCGGGTTCGGCCTCGGCAATCCTGAAGGGTGGAGTCAGAAAGCCGGTGAAAGCAAGTATCCCTAAATAAATCTGAATCACAAAAACCTCCTAAATGAGGATAGATATATACATTCAGTTGTCAAGGCGGAAGTGCAAAAGCCCTTCCGCCAGGTCTCGTTATCTCCTAATCATCGGTAGGTTATTCGCATTCGTCGCACGGCTCGCTGCTTGAGGTGTATTCGATGTCGCCTGAACCTTCGCCGACGCCCGTCATCACACTCGGCGTACTCTCCAGATCAGCATCACCATCCCAGGTCCACGGATTAGTACCGTAGTCGCAATCGCCCCAGATGTCGCCTTCTACAGGGTAGGTTCTATTTGCGCTTACCACGTAGGCGGTGCCTTCCCAAGTGCCGGTTATTGCTTTCGTACCTGACTGTCCCGTCGGTTTCGAAGCATCAACGTCGTCTTTGTCTATGTAGAGATATATCGTGTCGGCTGTACTGCAATCGGTACAGACAAAGGGAAGTGATAATATACCTTCCTCCGGTACATAGAATGGATCCACGGTCGATACCGTGGAATCGCACCAGAATAGCTCGTCGGATTCAAAGTGATAGTTGTGACTGTTGTAGGTAATGTCTCCTTCAGACCACACCCAGTCTTCCCACATCTCATAGTAGGCTGACACAGATGTGAAGGCGACGAGTATCACCGCAACCGCGATGATCGTTAAGGCTGTGCGATTCTTTCGCATCATTCCTCCTTCGGGATTTAAGCCCTTTTGCTTGTTATAACCCACGGGAGGAACGCCCTCGACTTATCCTAAGCCCCAGCGCCCCCCCCCGAAGGTATTTTTTATCCTGTAACTTAAATATAGGCCAAATTCATTGTTTGTCAATATTCCCTTTATCTTACGACCACAACCTTGGCCCTGGCGCTTCCTTCAACGCTTTCCACTCTTGCGAAGTACACCCCCGATGGTTTATCCACAGCATGCCACTCTCCTTTACCGTGGATTACGTCCTCCGCGACCCTGCGGCCTGCAGAGTTGTAGAGGGTCAATACGGCCTCTCCCGGTACCTCGTAGGAGAGCCGGTTGAGGAAGGGGGTTAGTTTGACAGGTGAGACCTTGACCAAAGGCTCTTCTTCTATTATGCTTTCATCAGGCATGTCCCAATCAGAAATCATTGCCCAGGCTTCCAGTTCGCTATCGGAGTTATACCTGCAATACGACCACACGATCCGATCCTTGCATACCGCTACAGCAGGCGCTTGAGAGCTGAAATAAGG
>WJJO01000031.1 GCA_014729665.1 Caldifarciminota bacterium | reverse complement strand
GGCGTATCGTTCATGGAGAATAATCTCGAGTTTCACGGACGCGCACCCTCAGCTGAGGAGTTGAAATGGGCTCTGGCCGAGCTGAAGTAGAAAAGTTTTCCTTAAGGAAGGCCTACGCAGAGGCCCTTTTAGAGCTTGGCCGCAGACGCAAGAACGTCGTGGTCCTGGACGCCGACCTTGCCCTTTCGACCCAGACCGCACGGTTCGGCAAAACCTTCCCCGGTCATTTCTTCGACATGGGCATATCCGAGGCGGACATGATAGATACGGCGGTCGGCCTCGCGCTCACGGGGAAGCTCGTATTCGTATCTACCTTCGCCATGTTCGCGGTGGGCAAGCCGTGGGAGCAGATACGCAACTCAGCCGCGTACTCGGGTGTGCAGCTTAACATAGTGGCCACCCATTCGGGCATCTCTGTAGGCGAGGACGGCTCCTCACACCAGTGCATCGAGGACATGGCGCTGGTGAGGATAATCCCGGGCACGACGGTAATAGCGCCTGCAGACGATATCGCAACCCATAAGCTGATTACGATGCTTGCAGATCACGAAGGCCTGACCTATACAAGACTCACGAGACCTAACCTGCCAAGGATATATAAGCCCGATGAGGAGTTCGAGATCGGCTCGGCAAAGGTGCTGAAGAAGGGCAAGGACGTAACCATAGTTGCCGCAGGTTCGATGGTCTTCCCGTCGCTGAAGGCGGCAGAAAAGCTCGAGAAAGACGGGGTCTCTACAGGTGTGATAGATTCGTTCACGGTCAAGCCGCTGGACCAGAAACCGGTGCTCGAGGCTGCAAAAAAGACCTCGTTAGTGGTAACCGCAGAAGAGCATACCACCATAGGCGGACTCGGGGAAGCTGTGGCCTCGCTGCTTTCGGAAAACCACCCTATACGCCTTTTAAAGATAGGAGTTAAAGACCGGTTCGGAGAGTCAGGGACGTGCGGTGAGCTTCTGGATGCGTTCGGTCTCACCCCAGACGGCATCTATAAAAAGATCAAGAAGGCCCTGGGATAGTTTATGACAGGTTGGTGTTACAGACTCTCGTGCCGGGATAAAGGGAGGAAAAGGTGATCAAGCTTCAAGGTATCTCGAAGACATTCCCTCCGGACTTGAAGGTTCTCGAGGGCATCGACCTCGAGGTTGCAGCCTCAGAGTGGGTATGGCTTATGGGTGAGATGGGTATAGGCAAGAGCGTTCTATTAAAGATTATCTACGGGGTCGAGGAACCTACCGAAGGCACGGTCCGGGTTCTGGAGGAAGACGTTCACGAGCTTAAGGAATCCGAACTTGCACGACTGCGTCGCAGGCTCGGTATCGTTTTCCAGGACATAAGGCTGTTCGAGGATAGAACTGCCGCAGACAACATATCCATGGTTCTTCGCGCACTCGGTGAAAGCAAACTCGACGCCCGGGAGAAAACTGAGCAATGGCTCGAGACGTTGGGGCTAAAAGAACTTGCCGAACGCCGTACCTTCGAGCTTTCGGTGGGCCAGCGCCAGAAGGTCGCCCTTGCGCGAGCCCTTGCCAAACAGCCCGAACTCCTGCTTCTTGACGAGCCGTTCTCGGCCCTCGACGAGAAACAGACCCGTCAGATGCTGAAGATGCTGGGTAAGTTTAATCATAAGGGATTGACTATATTCGGTGTAAGCCACGAGCAGGAGATACTCAACTTCCTTCCGGGAAGGATACTGAATCTGACGTCTGAGGGGATATCATGAGTTCGGGTTTCGTATTCAATGAGGGTTCCAGGCTTTTCTTCAAAGGGAGGAGGATATCGTTCGCAGCCGCGGCCATATTCGCCGTCGTCCTATCAATCGTAGGGATATTCGCCCTCGGAACCTTCTATCTCCTGGAGTTCAGGCAGGATATTGAGGAACGGCTGGAGGTCGTTGTCTTTCTGGAACCGGGTGCCGACGCGGAAGCGATACTTCCCGATATCGTCAGGCTCGAGGGTGTTGCCTCCGATTCTGCAGTAACATCCGGCCAGGCGCTCGAGGAGTTCCGCAGGACCCTGGGCGAGGACGCCAAACTTCTGGACATTCTCGACGAGAACCCCCTGCCTGCGTCCATAAGGATAAAGCTCACCCCGGCTTACCGTTCCAGGGCGAAGCTCGAAGAGCTCGAGGAGAACCTGGGGCTCTTTGAAGGCGTCGATGAGGTCTGGATAGACAGGAACCTGATAGACAAGCTGAACAGATTCCTGTTCATCCTCCTTGGAGCCGACGCCTTCGTTCTCCTGATCGTCGGATTCTCGGCGGTTCTCGTAACCATGCTCGCGACCCGGTTTTCTATAATTGACCGGCGCAGGATCATCGACCTCTACTGGCTTATGGGTGTCGCACCCCGTACCCTGCGGGCTCCCTACGTTGTAGAGGGTCTTTACGAAGGCTTCTTCGGGGCCGTGGTTTCCTACGGAATCATTCTCGTCCTTCACCTTCTGCTTTCCGGATTACTGGAAGGGGTCAGCTTCCCCTGCTGGGAAATAGCCTGCATACTGGCGGGCTCGGGACTGGCGTTCGGATGGATAGGCTCGGGCCTTGCCATAGACTCCTTCAAGCTGAAGCGAAAGTGAAACGCCTTCTCCCCTGGCTTTGTCTGATACCCTTGATTCTGGCGCCCGTACTGGTGCTTTCCCAGTCGAGGGCGGAAAGTGAAAGGGAGCTTGCCAGTATCCGCTCGAGGCTCAAGGAGATAAAAAAAGAGCTTTCCTCCCTTAAGGTCGAAGAGAAGGGCGTACTCAAGGAGATAAACCTGTTGGAGGAGCAGGTGAGGTTGACGAGGAGGCTTATAGGTGAACTGCGTGCATCGCAGAACGCCATCGAGGGTGAGATAGATTCGCTTCAGACGGTCGTCGATTCCCTGGGTCGAGAGATAGAAGGAAGCAAGGACGACCTGCGCTCGCGGCTGGTGTCGCTTTACAAGCGGGGTCAGTTCTACGAACTGGAAGTGATATTGGGAGGAAACTCGGTTGCCGAGATATACGACAGGATATACTTCACCAGATACGCCGCCCGCGCCGAGGAGCGGATGTTCGACCGGCTGCTCGCGGCCAGGGCCGCCATCGAGGAGAAGGAGGACAGCCTTGCGGGTTACAACACAGAACTATCCGCGCTCATAGGAGATCAGCGTTCGGCCCGGGACTCGCTTGCCGCAAGCAAGCGCACACAGGAGAAAAGGCTTAACCGGATACGCTCGTCTGCAAAATCCAAACAGCAGCTACAGAAGGAACTGGACTCGCGCCGAAGGGAGTTGGAAGGGTTGCTTGCAAGGATGGAGAAAAGCTCGTCAGGCTCGGCCGACCGCAAACCCACCGGGACCGTAATCGAGAAGGGAAAAGGTACGCTTCCATGGCCCGTAGCATCCCGCAAAGTAATCGCAAAGTTCGGAACCGTTACCCATCCGCGCTACAACACCAAGACCGAAAACGACGGCATAGACATCGACTGCTCCGGAGGCCAGACCGTGAAGGCAATAAAGGAGGGCAAGATAAAGTACGCCGAGTATCTGTCAGGCTTCGGGCTTCTGGTCATAGTCGATCATGCCGACGGCTACTACTCGGTTTACAGCAACCTGGATAAGATATCGGTAAAGAGGGGACAGAGCGTATCGCAAGGGAGCGCGGTGGGCGCCGCATCCGACTATCTGCACTTCTGCATAACAAAGGGCGGCTCCTTCCTGAATCCGGTAAACTACCTGAAATAGTGGATACATCAGTTCTCCAGATGCTCAAGGGCCAGCAGCATGCCCGAGAATTTCTCGAAAGGATCTCGAAAAACCCCGAGGGTGGCTTCATCTTCTTTGGTCCGGACGGTGTGGGCAAAAGAACAGCTGCGATACTTTTCGCCGCGGCCGTCAATCCACCTTCGTACAGTCAGGATATTTTCGATCTTAAGGTTCCGGATATCTCACCCCTTTTCCCATTCAAGGCACCGCCAGATACTAAAACCGATAAGTGGCTTGAGGACTGGGGAGATGAAAAAGAAAAATACGCGTTGAACAAAATATCACCAGTCTTTCCATCATCCTCGGTAATACCGATTGGGAACAAAGATAAAGAACTTGTAGGTACGATCCGCGACCTTCGCAGGGAGATGCGCTTCCCTCCCAGGGTTCTAAAAAAAAGGGTTGCACTGTTATTCGATTTCGACCGGATAAGGGAATCGGGTGCGAACGCATTCCTTAAGACACTTGAGGAACCCCAGCATGATACAGTGCTCATCCTTACCACCTCCAGGCCGTTCGCCCTGCTTCCGACAATACGCTCGCGCTGCAAGATGGTTCGGTTTAAAGAACTTCCCGACGAAGTCGTAAGGGAATACCTGCTGAACCAGGGTTTCGACGAGGAGGATGCAGGTATTGCAACCGACGTGGCATTCGGCAGCCTGAGACAGGCCTTTAAATACCTTGCCGACAGAGACAAGTTTATATCGGAGAATATACTTGACTGGTTGGAGAAACCTTCTAGTTCGAGTGTAGCCTTGGGAAATCTTATCGATAGCCTTAGCTGGCGTGTGAGTCTTGAGAGGATCATCCACTCCTTCGCGGTGGTCTTCCGCTGGACCCTCCGCGCCCGTACGGGCCGGCACCCAAGCTGGAAAAGGCTTGCAGGAATTGTAGAATCCATTTCATTGAACATTTCAACGCCGTCACTTGTCCACAACATCATGCTGACGGAGAAGATGGCCTCAAGGGTATCTCTCAACCCGACACCTTCACTTTTTCTGTATTCATACCTTACCTCCCTGAAGTTTAATTGATCCTTGACAATCCAACCTTCCTGATGTAGTCTCTGAAAACATTAACCCCTGGAGGAGTCATGAAATTGAATATTTACAAAACATTATCTGCAGCAATTATCATACTTGCACTAGCAGTACCTGCCGAGGCCGCAGACGTAATGACCGTGGCAAAGAAGGCAGGACCCGCAGTTGTCCTTATCGAAACCTACCTCGAGGATATGCCTTTAGGCCTTGGTTCGGGCTTTATCGTCGAAGCGTCGGGGACCGTTGTAACCAACTACCACGTCATCGAGTACGCCGAGAAAGCCACCGTTACCTTGACAAACGGCAAGACCTACGATGTCAAGGGGGTTTTTGCCTACGATAATGAACGCGATATCGCCGTGCTTGACATCAATGGCAAGAACCTTCCGGCTTTGGAGCTTGGGGATTCCGATGACCTCGAGGTTGGAGACGACATCGTGGCGATAGGTAACCCGGAAGGTTTAGACAACACGGTATC
>WJJO01000380.1 GCA_014729665.1 Caldifarciminota bacterium | reverse complement strand
GGGTACCGTATCATAGCTGGTGATAACATAGCCGCAGCTTGTTACGTGACTTCCTCCAAAATCTTCATCACTTACGTTACACGTAACAGCGACCTTTTTTTCACCCCTGGTGGGATTGGGATCAAGGGCTACCGATTGAACGGCAGGTCCCTTCGTATCCGGGCCTTCTCCGGTACGGAAGTCCCAGGTATAGTCGGTATCAAGATGATTACCTGCAAGATCACGTACGGATGTCTTGACTGTGACCTGAATATTGGTACTAGGGGGTAATGGTTCACGAGGCTTAAAATCGAATATCTTATTCTCAAGCCTTGCAGTGTCAAAATCTATTTCGATCTGTTGAGACGTATTAAGATTCCTGACCTCGTAATGCCCAGGATTATCTGTTGATGCAGGATCAGAAGAATCGGTAACATACATCGTTTCGTCAAATTGAACGCTAATTAGCGTATTTATGGGGGCTTCTTGTTCAGGAGCCACCCAGGTAATAACGGGAGATTTTGTATCCAGGTAGAAACTGTCATCGAACATATTGCATATATTCCCCGCCGAATCGGCTGCCTGAATTTTCCAGTAATACAAGGTGTCTTTTTCGAGAGGAACGGCTGATTGATAGGTGATCTCTTCGGAATCTTCAGGTAAGGGTATGAGAGTATCTTCCTGTAGCACAATGAAGTCCGATCTGAAGGAAGTTTGCAGATGATAGTATTCGATGCCTGAATGTGGATCTGAACCACGTGACCATTTATAAGTTATGTAGGGGTCTATTAAAATTGTGTTCGATTTGGGCGAAATCGGTTCCACTCCAACAGGAGGATCGGGATCAATTTGAAAAGGGCCTGAGCGAGTAGCCGCAGAGACATTTCCGACGTTGTCGACTGAGACAATCGAGAAGTAACAGTTATCCCCGAATACCGTTGCCGGGAAGGTATCCTGTGTTATCTTCGGATCGACCTGACCTATAATACCGTCCGGGACTGAGTCGGGATTATTACTCCAAAGGGTACTGTAACGGGCAAGACCGCTGCCGTGGGGATCAAAACCTGCAACCCATGAGAATACTACGTTCGTATCATTCGACCAGGTTGAGATAATATGTGTTTCCGAAGCCAAGTTGGAAGGCGGGACAGGCGAGGTCATATCCTCTTCGATATCCTCATAATTTCCTAGATTGATCATATCGGATGAATCAACTACACCTGAACGCGGCCAATAGACTTCGAGAATCCGGTTGGTTACCTCCGGTAAGGCGAAGCCTATCTGAGGGGTATTCTGTGCGGAATGGCCTGAGCCTGCCGTTATCTCCCACAGGCCTTCACGTGAATCGGTAAGGGTGTTGTACAATGTTATCCTTGCTCCCGGTGCAATCTCAGCCGAAAGGTTATCTGACAGGTACTTGCGACCGTGAAGACTCAAGATGTAACGGTCACCTCGACCCAGGGTATCTTTGTATATCGCGTTGTCTCCCTCACCCGCTACGACCGCATGCAAACCGTTCCCGCCTTCGAGTTCTGCAAGCGCTGCCGTGCGCCCCTTGTCGGTTCCGGATGTTATGGAGTCCTGCTCGGAGGGATCGAAATAATTGCCATAATACACCCTATCAACCGTACCGTAGTTGATGAATAGAATATCCTGTCCCTGTTCTTTGTCGAAATCGCCTGTGAGTACCGATATTGTCGGTTCCTCAACCAACGGGTCAATGGTGTGTTCTGTGAATCCGGAGGATGTATTTTCTATCCATAGATTGACTCCCCCGGAATCGGCAACAACCAAATCAAGCAGACTATCCTCACCGTTGCTGAACCAGCACAGGCCTCGCGGGGCTGAAGCAGAGGTCGCGAGGGTGACATCCTCATAGAACATTGAATCGTTTATATTAAATTTGAAAAGCCTGACACCTTCATCGACGGCAAGTGCGAAATCCGGATTTCCATCGCTATTGTAATCGGCAAACGAGACAGCGTAGGCTTTCTCGAACTCCTGCCAGGTAGTAAAGGATGCATCACCTTCGTTTCTGTATAGTCTTGATACAGCCCCTGCAACGAAGATATCGAGATCACCGTCGTTGTCGAAATCGGTAAAGGCGGCGGCATAGCTTGGATCGGAATCGAAATAGTCGAGTCTTTTGAAGTCTTGTTTTCCGGTCGTATCCTGCATTATGAAATCTGAAGTTGGCGTAGCGACGAAGATATCCATATCCCTGTCACCATCCAGATTACCCGCAAGAACGGCGCGCGCAGCTAGATTAGTCAGGGTTCTGGGGGACTGAAAGGACAAATCCAGATTCTTTGGATACCATACGATACCCTCATCGCAGGCAAGAATAATATCGTTGGTTCCGTTTGTATCCAGGTCTGCACAAGAAACGCCGTAGCAGTTCCAGGTACCTAATAAATCATCTATCGGGTCGAAGGTTTGGAGTAGTATAATCAACGCTATTACACCCTGCATCATAAGTAAGCATAATGCAGTTGTGATACTTGTCAATACTATAAAAAAGCCCCGACTATACCGGGGCTTACCGAATCAGATGAGTGAATTAATAGTTTTGTTTGCGTTTACGTATTATAAGAACCACAAGCCATGTAACCAGAAGCCCCAGGCCTGCCAGCGGGGCTAGTAATGCCACTGCGGCCATGCTTCCGAAGAACCAGCGGGCTGTTTTTTCCCAACCCGACATCGTCAATGAGGTTTTTTGGCTGATAACCAGATTGATTCTCGATTCGGTTGTTACCGATTCAAGATACTTAATACGCGAGGTGGTTCGACGTATTTCGTTTTCTATTCTTTCAATATCCTGCTCGAGCATCAATACAGTACTTACACTGCCGGAACGACCAGCAAGGTTGGTTAAACGTCTTTTGTTTGCAAACTGGGTGTAGTATTCCTCTCGAAGCGTGTGGTACTCCTCTGTTACGTCCTTACCGGAGACCTCTTTGTCGGTGATTGCACCTAACCCTTCAATTTCGACCAATAACTCAGAGAAATTATCCGGAGGGACGAGGATGGAGATGGATGCCCGGTTTATCTTTTCCTCAGGTTCGGTTTGATATTCTGAAAGGGTGCTTGATGAGATCTGCCCTTTATTTTCTTCAATCAGTTCAGTAATCTTCGCGTAGGCTGAATCGACGTTTCCAACCTCCATGGCCAGGGAAGCTGATTTCTCTGTCATCTGTCCTTCGTACGTCCGCTTGTCTGTGATATCGTCCGCCTGGGCCGAAAGATGCAGGAGTGGAAGCAGGGCGGCTATCGCAGCTAACAATGTTCTATTCATCTCAAGCCTCTTTGCAGGATTTTACTGCCCTAGGCTTTCTTCTTCTTCTTACTCTTGCGGACTATCCAGATTATTATGAATACTATCAGGAGAACAATCAGTCCAATCGGGATAAGGACCACGAGAGCCTGCAGGATACCGAAGAATGCGTAGACTAGTATCTGAGCGGCCCTTTTAAATCCCTGCCCTATTTCGTTCCAGTCAACGAAGGTGGAAGGTTTCTGGCTGTAAAGGGTCAGGTTGATGGTAGATTCTCCAACCATGGCTTCGAGGTACTTCATCCTGCCTTTAATCCGGTTGATGTTGCCTTCGACGCGTTCTATCTCGACCTCTACCATGAGGATATCCTCGATACTGCCGGAGCGCTTGAGAAGGTCGTAAAATCTTTCCCTCGAGGCCATCCACTTCTTCAGTTCGCTTTGAAGATCGTAGTACTCCTCAGTGACGTCTTCACCTGAGATATTCTTGTAGTCGACATCTCCTAGTCCTTCAAGGTTTGTCATCAGGCGCGTAAACTCGTGCGGGTGGACCTTTAAGGTCATGTCGACCCTGGTGCCCTCGGATTCCGAGAATGTGCCTGAGTGAACGTAGCCATCGTGCTGTTCGGTCAACTGGACCGCGCGTGAATAAGCGGCGTCCACGTCCTCGACACGCATAGACAGGGAAGCGGTCTTGATGACCATCCTGGTCTCGGGGGGTTCGACCTCAGATGTGGTCCCCCCTATATTACCGGGTGCATCATCCTTCTCAAGAGAGGTTGCTTCTCCCGAACGTGCTTTTGATTGTGATTCCATCGCCTTAGGGGGTAGGGATTCATCCAGAACCGCCTCCATCTCCATCGACTCCTCGGCCTCTTCTGCCCTCTTGGCGCAGCCTAAGCTGCCTGCGCTGATAGAGAGAACAACTCCCACCATTAATACGAGCGCTAACCATCTTTTCATACTTTCCTCCTTGGCTAGATTTATCTATATCATAATACCGTTTACGGTTTCAATTATTCCATCAAGGTATTTCGCAGTCGACAAAGGCCCATCCCACGAGCGGTATTTTCACGGTTTTTGCTTCCTTTAGGTTCCCTGCATAGTACAGTTCGACCTTGAGTTCGTTTTCCGTATCGTTAACAGTTGTTTTGCAGAAGCCTGCGTATACGTGATCTCCCGAAGGGTCGACTTCAACGTCGTAAGTCGCAGGTGTTGAACCGGATACGTCTGTGCTGTCAACGAGATCGCTTCTGAAGTAACCCCCGAAGGCTACGGTTTCTCCGTTAGGATTCGTTACCTCTATCCTGGCGTAGTTGGCGTCTTCACAGGTGATTCCCAGGATGCCCAGGATAATTATCGAAAAAATGAAGAGCTTTCTCATGCATATCCTCCTTTGAGATTGCAGGATAGTTTACTC
>WJJO01000379.1 GCA_014729665.1 Caldifarciminota bacterium | reverse complement strand
CAAACTACGATAAGGTAGCCGTCGTGGGGGCGTCACCGGGTGCACGAATGATAGCAAAGGTCGCCCTGGCAATCACCGGGGTGTCAAAGATATCAAGATTCTTCAAGACCGAGGACGAGGCGTTGGCCTGGCTGAAAGGAAACACCTGATGAACTATAAGATGTGGTATTCAGATGATCATGAGGTCTTATATGTAAAAACCTTCGCAATGATAACCTCAGAAGACGTCAATCAGATAATGCCACAGGTTACTCAAATATTTAAGGGTAAATCCCGCAGCTTGATACTGGCAGACCTTTCCGATAATCCCTCAGGTCTTCTTTCAAAAGAGGCTCGGGGGGCTTTCAAGAAACACGCAGAGAGTTTCAAGGTCGACAAGATAGCTATAAAGGGGGCGAATCCACCTATACGTATGATAGCCAAGATAGCCCTGACAATCATAGGCAGTTCCGATATCGCTCGTTTCTTCAAGGAAGAGGAAGAAGCCCTTGCCTGGCTTAAAGAAAGTTGAGGTGATCTCATCACCGATCTCTAACTTCATCTTTCAAACTGTAAAATGCAAATCTATGGGCTATGTTTGCAGCAAATCGATAGCTGTAGTCCAATGCGACAAAAACAAAGAGACGTGGAGAAATGAAACACAAAGTATATTACAATGATAAGGATAAAATAGCGGAGGCAAAATACGTCGGGGATATTAGCCTTGACGATACGAAAAAGATAACCGGGCAGTTAAAAAAAAACCTTGAAGGCAAATCCAACCGAAGTATCATTGCCGATATCTCAGAAATCCCCACCCTTAAGCTGGACAGGGATGTAAGAACGAAGATGGCGGAGATGGGAAAGGAACTGAAACTTGATAAGATCGCGGTTCTGGGTGCTACTCCAATGAATCGTATGCTCGGAAAGATTGTATTGACACTGTTCGGGAAATCAAAGGATACCAAGTTTTTCGAGACTAAAGAAGAGGCGATATCCTGGATCAAAGGCAAAGTACGACACTGATGGTTACTTAAGAGAGTAAGGGAAACGAAAATGCCAAATAAGAGCAAGAAAGAAATCCAAAATCTTGAAAAACGGGTTGAAGCGATCGAGGAAGTCCTTGCCGCTGCGGCAAGCGGAGACTTTAAATCCCAGGTTAAGATAGATACGAAATCACCCGACCTGTTAACCTCTATTGAGACAGGCGTTAACCTGTTGATCTCCGATCTCGGTGAAGAGATGAAAAAGAGTCAGTTGCGTGCCTCAGAACTTCAGGAAAAACTCGACCTCATCGAGAAACAGCGCGAGGCAATCGAGGAACTCTCGACCCCTATAATTAAGATCTGGGATCAGGTACTTGTACTGCCTCTCATTGGTGTACTGGATACGAGGCGCTCCCAGAGCCTGACTGAAAACCTTCTTACCGAAATATCTGCGTCTCAGAGCAAAGTTGTCATCCTCGACATTACGGGGGTTCCGACTGTGGATTCGGCGGTAGCCAACCATCTTCTTAAGACGGTGGCATCTGTCAAGCTTCTCGGTGCGGAGTGCGTTATCACAGGAATCAAACCGGAGGTTGCCCAGACAATAGTTCATCTCGGCGTAGACCTGTCCGAGGTCGAAACCCTTGCCAACCTAGCAGAAGGTCTAAAATTGGCTTTCGATCATTTGAGTTTTAAGATGGCAGACAATAGAAAGAAGCCAACCACGGGCTTACAGAAAAAAGATAAGGGGGTATGACGTGAATGTAGGAATGATACTGGAGAAACCGAATATTGTCTTTGTAACGCTAAACGGTGTACTGGAGGAATCACATGTTGACGAGATGTATGATGAGATGGAGAAAAGTGTTAAAAAGGTCGGTACAATAAATCTATTAGCTGATATGAGTGGTTTAACCAGTATCCCGCCAAAAACGCGTAAAAAGATTAAGAACCGCGGAAAAGCCTTCACCGATTATAAGCATATAGCCTTGTTCGGAGCAAAACCCGCAGTCAGGGTCCTCGGAGGATTGCTCCTTAAGATGCTACCCATGGGAAAAGGCGAAACCAGATTTTTCAAGACTGAAACCGAAGCCAGAACATGGCTTACTGAATCCAGCAAGGAGGAATAATGAAAGAGATGATTCTCAAAGAATCGGCAGACACGGTAAAGATAAACTTCTGGGGAAAACTCGATCCTGCAGAAATCGAGAAGATGTTCGAGAAGTGGGCGACATTTTTCCCGCCCGGAGAGAAGTGCAAGGTCATAATCGACGCCAGCGAACTGGAAGATATCCCGCCTAAATCCAGAGAAACCTTGCGCAAGGGCGGCAGCAAGTTCCTGATGTCAAAACTCGCCGTATTCGGCGCCTCAACCAAGATCCGCATCATGGGAAACCTGATTATCAAGATGCTTCCTAACGTCGACGATTCACTATTCGTGAAAACGGAGGACGAAGCCCGGGACTGGCTGAAATAGTAATAATCTCAAATTTTGGAGGAAAGGTAAATGAACCCAAGTAAAAACGCTGTTGAGGTAGGTAGGGATCGAATAGACAGACTGATAGAAACCATGGCCTCCCTGACGACAGGCGAGTACGATGTAGCATTCGAGGTGGATGAGACCAATGAGGACGACTTCACCCAGGTTGAGTACTCCATCAATTTCCTCATAGAACAGCTAATATACGAACGCAGCGAAAACGAAGCCAAGCAGAAGGAGCTTTTGGAAAAAATCGAGCTTATCGAACAGCAGAAGCAGGCTATCCAGGAACTTTCCACACCTATAATCAAGATATGGGATCAGGTCCTTGTCCTGCCCCTTATAGGCTCCCTTGATACCCGCCGGTCGCAGCACTTGACCGAAAGTCTTCTGACAGATATTGCAACCACCCAGAGCTCGATAGCGATAATAGATATCACCGGCGTACCTACGGTGGATTCGGCGGTTGCAAACCATCTTCTCAAGACGGTGGCATCGGTCAAGCTTCTCGGTGCGGAGTGCGTTATCACGGGAATCAGACCGGAGGTTGCCCAGACAATAGTTCATCTCGGCGTCGACTTATCCGAGGTCGAAACCCTTGCCAACTTGGCCGAAGGACTTAAGTGGGCATTCGATAGATTACAGGTAAAAACAGATATGTAAACCTTCATGGAGGCCGCTTATGAATAAAAAGAAAGAACAGGATGAGACGAAACCGGACGAACCTGAGAAAGAGAATAGGGCTGATTACTCCTCAAAGGATACCGCCTTGTGGCGCTCACTCATGGAAGCAAGTCCCGATTTTATCATTATTGTTGACGGAAACGAAAATATTGAAGCGATAAATCGAGTTGCACCGACTATGAAAATGGAGGAAGTTCTCGGAACCAGCGTCTACAATTTCATTCCACCTCAATACCATGATTTACACCGTCAACATATCAAAAAAGCCCTTAAGAAAGGTGAATCCGGCAGTTTTGAAACCCAGGGTGTCGGTCCTGACGGAAAAGTTTCTGCATGGTACAGAACCTATATAGGTCCGGTTAAATACGACGGAAAGATAGAAAGCGCT
>WJJO01000378.1 GCA_014729665.1 Caldifarciminota bacterium | reverse complement strand
TCATCGAACTGCGGAATATCTTCTCATCCAGCGCTTTATCGATGTGTTCGGGCCGGACGTTCGGCGAACCTGCATCCATTGCCCAGAAGCTGGCCTCCGATGTAAGATCGGATATCTGCAGGAAACGTGTGGAAAGACGCTCCTGGTCTGCGGCAAGCCTGGATCCGTACTCGATAATACTCCCCACGGCTTCACGGGTAAATGGACGTAATCCGTCATTTTTACATCGTGCTGCAATGAAACGGGCGTAAGATAATTCATTTTCGTCGTTACGGGGCATATCCACGTCAAAATCGGCCCTAACCTTAAAAAGCCTGTGAAAATCCTCGTCAAGTTTATGTAGAAGATTGTAGATAAAAGGAGAACCGATCATTATTACCTTAAAATCCACAGGAATCGGCTCAGGACGCAGGGTTTCTATTATTGCTCCCCTCACCTTCTCTGAAATATTTTCAATCTTTGCCTCGTTTGATAGCAGGGTTCGCTTCAATGCATCCCATGCAAAAGGTTGTGTTAATAACTCCCGAGCAGGAATGATTAAATAACCGCCGTTAGCCTGATGGACCGCTCCCGGCTTTATCTTGGTGAAATCGGTCACCATGTTGCCCGAAATGTTCCTGTATTCGATAGCCCCGAAAAGGTTATAATAGGTTGGATTGTCTTCAAAAACTACAGGCGAACCCTCGGATTGGGAATTGTCTACGAAAACGTTTACCTGATAGCGTGCAAGAAGTGAACGCAGGTGTGCTATCTTCTCCTTGTCATCGGTTTCCTTGAATAGCGCAATATGCTTAACGATATCACGTTTTACCCAGTTAAGATACTTGTTAATCCGGGTCTCTTCGGTATGTTTTTCAAGTATTGGATTCAGCAGTAAACCGAGTGCATAGTAGGCAACCTTTCGGTCGTATTCGGTAAGCGCTTCAATCTTTTCGGTTTCAATGCGTCGCACCTCACCGAGGATTCCTTCCATTATTTCTGTTAACTCCTGTCCCTTCTTGCGAATCTTATCCTGCTCCTCAGTGGATAACTTGGTAAAATCCTCCTGCTTCAGGGGCTTACCGTCCCGGAGAGGAACCGGGTAAAGACCGGTAGGTCCCCGCTGAATTGCAAAACCCCTCTCCTTTGCCTTCTCGGTAAGTTTCTTGAAGTGCTCTTCCTTACGGGTGTCAAACTTCGAGGTAACCTTCTTTAGTTCTTCCTGATATTCTTCACTTTCAAAAATCTTGGGTAGTTCATTGCGGCACGATTTTACAAAATTGTCCATCCTGGAGGCGAAAGAACTCGCCGTTCCATTCTTAAGGCTAATAGGTAAAGGTGCGGCGGGATTATCGAAGTTGTACACATAGACCCAATCCAATGGGCTCTTCTCCTCCCTGGCCCTTCGGCGAATGATAGAAGATACCGAAGTCATCTTACCTGTACCCACTGGGCCGGAGACGTAACAGTTGAAACCCGGTGTCCCGTGAGCCAGAGCAAAACGAATCGACCTTACCCCCCTCTCCTGACCGATAGTGCCGTGAAGGGGTTCAAGCTCATCGGTAGTCTCGAAACTAAATCCTTCAATGTTCATCCGCGCACGAAGCTTCTCGATAGCCAACAATCTCTTTCCCCTCGTCTTCTTTTTATCTTGAGCTGTTTCAGAACTTTTCTTCATGCCCCTAGTATATCTTTCAGTCTTCCCTTGTCAATCACTTGACAGGGTCTTAAAACCGATTAAATTTGGGTATGGGACAAGAAAGGGCACGAGACAGAGGAATCTTTCCCCGTTACACGAGATTATGGCTGCTTGAGCGGTTCGGTCGGGAAGGGTTAAATCGTGTATTGAATAGAATATCACCTCAGGCCCGGGCCATGCTTGAAAAACCGGTGCCGCAGAACTGGTATCCTGCCGAATACATGGCCGAGATATACGAAGCTATCGAAGCCGAACCGGAATCCGGAGGGCAAAAATTATTGCACGATCTCGGTGCCTTTATGGCAAAAAGAAGCATGTCCGGATTCTTGAAGTACATGGTTCGTTTGGCCTCTGTTAAGCAGGTCATTAATCGACTCGAACGGATCTGGCTACGTTACCACGACAGGGGAAATGCCAAGGGCTCGATAACGGGTAAAAAAGGAGAGCGTTATCTCGGTATCCTCAGCATAGAAGGTTACGATGCCGGTCCCTTGTGGTGCAAGCTAATGGAAGGTTTTATTAAGGCTTTTCTGACACAAACCGGGGTAAGGAGGGTAAAGACAGTTGAAAAAACCTGCTTACACAAGGGGGATGAATCCTGTTCCTGGGAGATTTCCTGGAAAGAGTAGAAAGCGGAAATACCTTATTGAGACAGTCTGTTGGACTAATCTTAACACTTGACAGTCTTGAAGTATTGTCTATACTATCCTGAAAAGGTTGGCTTTCCCGTCAACCTAAATCCCCGACGTGAGAGGCAATTGGGCATTTAGCGTAACCGAAAAGGAGACCTGCTTAATATGAAACAGGAAGTAACTCACGAGAGGGGCGTTAACGCGATACTGATGAAATCATGGCTCGAACAGAACCACCAATCCGAATTTGAAACAATCTGCGGTAAACTGTCTGAGGCTGCCCGAGATATGCTGACATCACCTGCAACAAACCAATGGTACCCGGTAGAATTAATGAAGGAAATCTACGCTGCGGTATTCGAGGTTTTGAGTCCTGACAATCCCAGGATCCTTGCAGATTACGGATACTTTGCCGCCGAACGATCCGCATCCGGACTCCTGAAGTACCTGATGAGATTCATCGACATG
>WJJO01000030.1 GCA_014729665.1 Caldifarciminota bacterium | reverse complement strand
TTTTAATCCTTGGGATCACCATCTTCCTTTTAAGAAAGGGATACAAGATTACGGAGTTCCTCTTCGTAACGCTTCTTCTGGTTGTCGGCATCGTTGCAAGCCTGGCGCTGAGACGTTTCTCGATGTGGTGGTTCGTGCCGACGGGTTTCATAGCCCTTGCAGCCGCCATCTTCCTGGGTCCCCTTGAAGGTGTCGTTTTGACTTTGATCTCCTCGATTCTCATATACCTTCCATGGCGGAGTGAACCTGAGTATCTGCTTTATGCGTTACTTGCAGGTTTCGGCGGACTCCTGGCCCTTCCCTTCATGCGAAGGAGGACAGGCTTTATTGCCGCCGCCGGCTTCATATTTCTTGGGGGATTATTTGCCAGGGGCAGTTACCTTTTGACCACTGTGAACTTAAGCTGGAGGGAACTACCGGATTTATTTATGGCGGTAGGTATTAATACGGCTATAAACTTCGGACTCCTCCTGCTTGCCTTTATCGCCGCGGAGCGGATTTTCGGTTTTGTTTCAACCCTAACCTTAGCAAGGCTGGCCGACCTGAACCGTCCCCTGTTTACGCAGTTTGCGATGAAGGCCTCAGGTTCCTATCACCACAGTCTTCTGGTCGGCAACTTAGCGGAGAAGGCTGCAAAGGCTATAGGAGTAAATTCCGACCTGACACTTGCAGGTGGATATTACCATGATATCGGCAAGATGGCAAAACCGGAGTATTTCATCGAAAACCAGGGGGGAGTCGAGAATCCTCACGATTATCTTAAGCCTAAGATATCGGCTTTAATCCTGGCTAATCATGTGAAGAAGGGGCTGGTTATGGCCGAACGTCTGAATCTGCCCCTTCCTATAAGGGATATAATTGCCCAGCATCAAGGGACGACGAGGATGGAGTATTTTTATAAGAAATACCTCGAGAGCGGGAGTCCCGATTCGGTTCCGGAGTCTGAATTTCGCTATCCCGGTCCTAAACCTCAAAGCAAGGAAGCCGGACTTGTGATGCTTGCCGACTCGGCGGAAGCGGCGGTTCGCAGCCAGGGTTATACAAACAGGGAGGATTTGGTAAGAATAATAAACAACGTTTTTCAGGCTAAGATATCGGATGGACAGCTGGATGAATGCGCCTTTACGACCGCAGACATCAGTAAAACCCGAGAGGTTTTCGCATCCATTCTCGTAGGCGCCTTCCATCCAAGGGTATCATATGGTAAGAAGAAAGATCCAGATAAGAGCACCAAAAAGACTAAAACCCGTTCTAAGAAGACTCGCAAGAAGAGTTCTTAGAGCCGAGGGTTCTAAGAAAGGAGTAAACATAGTACTGGGAGATGATGAAACCCTTGCGGACCTGAATAAAAGGTTCAAGGGCAGGGAAGAAGCGACCGACGTCTTGGCCTTCGATTTTGCAGAAGAAGATTTCCTGGGAGAGGTGTACGTGTCTTTAGACAGGGCAAGGAAGCAGGCGGCGGAATACGACGTAAGCCTTGAAAACGAGGTTAGAAGACTGGTTATACACGGACTGCTTCACCTGCTGGGCTACAGCCACGAGGATATGGAACACCTGATGAAACGCTACCTCGAATGATTCCTATACTCGCCGCAATCCTGGTACTTTTGGTAGGTAGTGCATTCTTCTCCTCGGCCGAGACCGCCTACTTCTCGCTATCCCCCTTGCGCAGTGCACGGTTGAGACAGGCGCGGTTGGTGAATACCCTTTTACGCTCCCGTGACAGGTTACTTGCAACCATACTTTCCGGTAACCTTATAGTGAATTTTGCCGCCACCTCGCTTTGGACAACCTTCCTGATCATGGCTTCGGCAAAATGGGGATGGAACGAGGCCCAGACGTTGTCCTTAGGTGCGTTGGTTATGGTCCTTATACTTCTCGTGGTCGGTGAAATTACGCCCAAACTCATCGCGGTCAGGATGCCCATGACCCTTTCGAGATTTTACGCCCCTGTTCTGGTTTTTTTCTCCTGGATTTTCTTCCCCGTTACCTGGGCCCTGGGCGCGCTTTCCCGGTTACTCGTACGCAGGAGAAAGCAATATCCCTTTCCCACAGACGAGGAAGTCAAGACCATGATCGAGATGGCGGTACGCTACGGGATACTCAGAGTCGAAGAGAAACAGATAATGGAAAATCTGGTGGATCTGGGCGAGCGCACCGTATCCGAGGTAATGACACCGCGTGTGGAGATGAAGGCAATACCCCTTGGGAAAAGCCGATCCCAGGCTTTAAGCTACGTTCGCAGGACACATAAATCACGATATCCGGTTTACGAGGAAACACCTGACAACGTGGTAGGAATCCTTTACACCAAGGACCTTCTGCTCATCCCGCCCAGAACACGGTTGAAGAAAATCCTGCGCGAACCTGTGTTCGTTCCCGAGACCAAGGTTCTTTCCGAGCTACTGGAGGAACTGCGTCGTTCAGATCATCACATAGCCATAGCTGTAGACGAGTTCGGTGGAATCGCAGGACTGGTTACGCTGGAGGATGTACTTGAGTCCATCTTCGGGGAGATTGTCGACGAGTACGACTCAAAGAGCTCGGAGGTGCCTTACCAAAAACTCGGTACCGACAGGTACCTGGTCGACGGAGACATCGATCTAGCCTCACTGAACCAGTTCTTTAGCGACGCATTCGAGGATGCAGAAGAGGAGTTTGACAGGTTATCCGAGCTCTTGACTCACGAGTTGGGGCACATCCCGGTCAAGGGCGAAGTGTTTGAATATGAGGGGTTCAACTTCACCGTAAAAAAAGTCAAGAGGTTGCGCATCGAGAAGGTATTAATTCAGCGTAAGGAAGATAAAACCGAAAGGAGGAATTGAGATGGGTGAATGGGCCTTGATACTGGGTATTTTCTCGATCGTCCTTTGGGGATTTTTTGCAGGTTCGGAAACCGCTTATGTTATAGCCAATCCGGTACGAGTCGCACACCTAACCAGAAAAACCAGAAAACACGAGAAGGTTATAGAACTTTTAAACAACCTTGATCTGGTCCTGGTCATTACTTTAGTTGGAACCAACATCGGTACGGTGTTATCCGGTTTCTTCCTGACCACCTACTTCATAGAACAGTTTGGTGAAATAGGAACCACGGTGTCCATAATCGTAGGGTCGATAGGCGGTCTCATCCTGGGTGAGTATCTTCCCAAGAGCCTTGCCCGCAACAGCGCCGAAAAGATGGTTTTGTCGAC
>WJJO01000377.1 GCA_014729665.1 Caldifarciminota bacterium | reverse complement strand
CCGGTGACTGGATGATATCTTATGCTTGCCTGTATCGGGCGCGAATATCGCCTGCCTGGAACGAGCTACAGATGCACCTATGAGACCTGAATCATCTATGCTTTGAGGTTTAACCTTCTCCGCAATTGTCTTTTCGTCAAATCCGATCACCGCTGTGGGTTCGAGACTGCGAGTTTCTTTATCATAAAGCCTTATGGTCCCAAAATCAAAATCCAGCGTTTCCAATAAACCTTGAAGAATCTGTCTGCACAGGTCTGGAATAGATTGGTATTGCAAGGTAGATTCGGCAATAATTCCAAATGCCTTGCGTTCTTTTCTCAAAGAATCCTCGGTTTTTTTTCGTTCGGTTATATCACGAAGGTGTTCCACAATACTTATTATCTTACCGTTATCGTCAAGTACAGGATAGGACCTGCAATCGAGCCAAACCCCGAGTTCCTCAAAATACTTCTCAACGTGTGCGGGTTTTTTTGTTTTGTATACTATTTCAGTTGCGCAAATCTCGCAAGGTTGATCCTGGCTTATTAATTCAAAACACTTCTTTCCCGCTACACCTTCAGGTGTCTGGTTGAGGAAATCGTATCCCGCCCTGTTGTAGCGAATTATTCTCCTCTCCATATCCTGGACACCTATAATATCCGGAATGACATCGAATACAGTCTCCAGGAGTGCTGAGGTATCTTTAAGTTCTATAGCCGTTTTGAGGCGTTCATCTTCTGCGCGTTTGCGATGAATGGCAAAGGAAGCTTGTCTGATTGTAGTTTCAAGAGTAAATCGGTGAGAAAGCTTTGCACCCTTTTCCATCAGGATATTCACACCCCCAAAGGGCTTTTTACCAAAGGTGAAACCCATTGTGTATATCTTTTCTATCCTGAGGATTCTCTCAAGTGTTTTGCAGACGTTTTCGGGAAATCTCCTTGCGGTGAGATTATAAAGCCCTCCCGGCATCAAGGAAAGCTTCCCTGAGGTGAAAAGGGCCTTTTCATCATCGGTCATATCATTCACCGAGAAGACCATTTCCCTTGGGTCATTCTGTAATGTTTTCAATACCGCATCGACGTATTTACCTAAACCGTATTGTTTGCGAATTCTTATATTATCAGAATCAGCATCGGCAAGAGTAACGATAACGTAAGCCCCCCCGCTCAATTCGTAGGTTTTTGAGCCAACAAGCTCTAGGATTTCGTCAACATCCGTACAGCGGCTCAAAACGGTCGAAAACTCAGATATTTCCTCAAGCTCTGCCATGTAGCGTTGGGTTTCTTCCCTTGCCCTGTTTCGTTCAATCAGATTTGCAATCATTGAGGAGATAATCTTTGCAAACCGTAATTCTTCGTTCTTCCAGACGCGAGACTTTCCGCAGTCGCCAAGAATGAATGTACCCCACAGTTCCTCGCCGATGCGAATGGGTACAACAAGGATCGATACAATCCCTATCGAGCTTAATACTTCACGTTCGGCAGCGGGAAGTTTAGATACGATGCCTGTACATGTTTCCCCTTTAGCAAGTTTATCCAGGATAGCGCTTGAATTATCATCGAAAGAAAGATGTTGTAATGAAGGATTATCCTTATGAGCTTTAAGACCGTCGGCGAGTTCCTCGGAAATAAGTTTAGCAAATGTTTTCCCGGAATTTTCCTTATTAATTTCGAATACGTGAATTAAGTTAACGCTCATAAGTGAAATGAATTCAGCCGAAATAGCCTTTATCGCTTCGTCCGGATTCTTTGATTCGAGAAGCAACTGAGAGCAGTTGGCGAGGGATTTTTCAAAGTCGAGAGTTTTCTTTAATGCAATCTCAACTTCCTTGCGTTCCGTGATGTCGATATCGGTTCCTATCATCCGGTATGGTTTACCCTTTTCATTACGCATAACCTTACCGCGCGCCAGAAACCAGCGCAGGCTTCCGTTTTTGTGTATCATCCGGTGTTCTACCTCGAATTGATGCGTCTTGCCCTCGAAATATGCAGAGGCCTTTGCTGAGACCATATCCCTGTCTTCCGAATATACGTGCCTCGACCAGTCGTCCATATGGTTGCGTATTTCGTGGTCAAGATATCCTAAAATGGCCTTAAGACACGGATCTATATATATCTCATCCGTTTCAAGGTTCCAGTCCCAGACGCCAATCTTGCCCGCACTGGTGGTCATTACGTACCGTTCTTCGCTCTCTGCCAGCTTTTGCGACATCTCGTACCGGTACAATGCAAGTTCAATGGCGACTTCGAGTTTTTTCTCGTCGAAAGGCTTCAGGATGTATCCGTAAGGTTCGGTTGTTTTGGCGAGCTCAAAGGTTTCTTTGTCGGTGTATGATGAAAGATATATTACAGGCAATTTGAATCTGTTTTGGATTGTT
>WJJO01000376.1 GCA_014729665.1 Caldifarciminota bacterium | reverse complement strand
GGACCAAGCAACAGGCGCGTGATATCATTGCTAACGAAGCCGATCGATCGGGTAGTCATTACGTTGTAGACCGATGGGTCGGAGGACTTCTGACCAACTACTCCAACATCTATAAACGCATTCAACGCTACTCTGAATTGGACGGTGTGATTGCCGACAAGCAGTTTGACGATCTTTTAGAAAAGGAACAGGTTCGCATGCTGCGATTACACCGTAAGATGAGTAAACTCTATAGAGGTGTAAAAAACATGGAATCCCTGCCTGCAATGATGTTTGTAGTCGATCCGGTCAAAGAGGCTACTGCGGTTGCCGAGGCCAGAAGGATAGGGATTCCCATAATTGCCCTGATTGATACAAACGGTGACCCCGATGTTATAGATTACCCGATTCCCGGTAACGACGATGCCATGCGCTCCATACGTTTAGTTACGGGGGTTATTTCAGACGCAGTTATGCGCGCCAAGAAGGCCTTTGATGTTGATCTCGAAGACGAATCGGAAGATGAATCGGATAAAAGCGAGGCTTAAACATGAATGAACTGGATTCTATAAGAGAGTTAAGGGCTCGTACCGGTGCCGGTGTAGTTGACTGTAAGGAGGCCCTGGTTGAGGCCGACGGTGATATCGATAAGGCAATTGAGATACTTCGAAAAAAGGGTATCGCCAAGGCGGATTCCAAGGCAGGACGTGTTGCCAAGGAAGGTATCATAGAGGCCTACATTCATCCCGGAGCCAAGCTGGGGGTTCTTCTCGAATTGAACTGCGAAACGGATTTCGTTGCCAAGAACGAGGAGTTTCAAGCGCTTGCACATGACGTTGCCATGCACATTGCCGCTTCTGATCCGGTTGCAGTATCACGTGAAGACGTACCCGAAGGTGTACAGGCCAGGGAAAAGGAGATTTATACGGATCAGGCTCGCGAGTCCGGTAAACCCGACAAGGTTATAGATAAAATCGTCGAAGGGCGGATGGATAAGTACTTCAAGGAAAACTGCCTTCTTGAACAGCCCTTTGTCAAGGATCCGGATAAAACGGTTGCCGATCTGCTCAAGGAGTCAATCGGTAAGATCGGTGAGAATATAGTTGTTCAGAGGTTTGCACGGTTCAAGGTAGGCGAAGATTGATAAAAGGTAGATGAAATATCAACAAGGCCTCCTCCTCAAGTTGAGTGGGGAGGTCTTTTCGAATTCCGAGATTTGCCGCGGTGTTGTTTCTGAAATGACAGCCCTGTCGGGCAAGATAAGATTTGCCGTGCTTCTGGGCGGCGGGAATCACATCCGCGGCAACTCTTACGGACAAAGCGGCAGTACGAGGGTGTTTGCAGACCGTATGGGGATGATAGGAACCCTCTTGAACGGGCTGTGGTTGGAAAGCATGCTTCGCGAGGAAGGCGTTCAAGCCGTGCACATGAGTGCTGTCCCACTGACATGGGTAAAACGCTATGATCCAGTTAAGGCAAGGGATGCTTACTCCTCAGGCCAGATACTGATTTTGACCGGTGGAACCGGCCTGCCCTACTTCTCCACCGATACCTCGGCCGTTCTAAGGGCGGTGGAACTGGGTGTCGATAAGGTTCTCAAGGGAACCAAGGTCAAAGGGGTTTTTTCAGCCGATCCGGAGACGGACCCCGATGCTGAGTTCTTTCCCCTCCTTACTTATTCCGACGCCCTTTCGTTAAACCTTGCCATAATGGATCAAACAGCTTTTTCGCTTGCCCGAGAACACAATCTAATAATTCAAGTTTTTAATGTATTTGACACGGGTAATATCGGTCGGATCGTTAAAGGGGAAAAGATCGGTACCCTTGTTTCCAGAAAGGAGGAGTTATGAAAGAAGCCTTGAAGCAAAGTGAAGAAAAGATGAAAAAAACCGTCGAGATGCTGGCCGGTGAGTTCAGCCGCATTCGGACAGCACGGGCTAATCCCGCTCTTCTTGACGGGATTAAGGTTGATTACTACGGTGTTCCCACACCCCTGAAGCAGGTTGCTTCAATCGGTGTACCCGAGCCCCGGAGTCTGGTTATTCAGCCCTGGGATAAGAATGTTATCTCCGAGATAGAGAAGGCATTATTAAAGTCGGATTTGGGATTGAATCCAAACGTCGAAAAAACCCTTATACGTATATCGATTCCGGCCCTTACCGAAGAACGACGTAAGGAGTTGGTCAAACTAGTTTCGCGTCTTACCGAAGAATCCAGGGTTGCGATACGCAACATACGACGAGATGCGATAGAGAATTTCAAGAAGATGGAGAAGGCCAAGGATATAAGTGAAGACGAGATGCACCGGGGACAAAAGGACGTCCAGGACCTTACCGACAGATATATAAAAGAGCTGGATGAACTGCTTGAGAAGAAGGAGAAGGAGATACTGGAGAAATAAGGACGAGTGAGATAAGGTGACTTCCAAAGGAAATAACCCCGAATCGCCACGGTTACCGCAGCACGTGGCGATAATAATGGACGGCAACGGACGCTGGGCCAAACGCAGGATGCTTCCGCGCGTAGCCGGTCACCGTGAAGGTGTGAAGAGGGTCAGGGAGATAGTCAGGGCCGCAGGCGAGATAGGGATATCTTACCTTACCCTTTTCACCTTTTCTGCCGAAAATTGGAAGAGGCCTAAAGACGAGGTGGAACACCTGATGAAGATGCTTGAGCGACTTCTTCGCGACGAGTTGGAGGAACTAGATAAGAACAACGTAAGGTTCCAGGCGATAGGCAGGATAGATATGCTTCCTTCAAGTGTAAGGGATGGTATCGATAACATGCGCAGGAGGCTTGAGGGTAACACCGGTCTCGTCCTTATCCTCGCTCTTAACTACGGCGGCAGGCAGGAGATAGTCGATATGGCCCTGAGGGTAGCCCGGGATATAGGCAAAGGAGATATCCAGCCGGACAGTGTCGACGAAGATGTGTTTGCCGGTTATCAGTACCTGCCCGAATTACCCTACCCCGATCTACTGATACGTACCGGTTCTGAACAGCGTATATCGAATTTCCTGCTGTGGCAGTCTGCTTACACAGAGCTTTACTTCACAGATTTGTTATGGCCCGAGTTCAAGCGCGCCGAGCTCGAGCAGGCCTTAAAAGACTACGCGGGAAGGGAGCGAAGATTTGGCAAACTTGAGGGCTAAAGGTATTTGGGGCAGGCTGCTTGTCTGGCTTCTCCTTATCCCCGTTACCCTTGCCGCCGCCGCAGGTCCTGTCTGGGTTGTCGCCATCTATGCCTTACTCTGGATAGGACTTTCCTCCTATGAATACCTTAGTCTGTATCTTAAGCCTTTCAAATTCTATCATGGTTTGTTCATTTTAGGACCCGTTATCGTATGGATCTATCCTCTATTTCCAGATTTCCTGCCCCTGGGATGTTACCTTTTCGGCGCGATACTGATTCAGTTGATACTGTGGTTGTTTTTTTTCCCATCCAGATATCGTCTTCTGATACCCCTTCTATTAATACCCTTCTATCTTGGATTACTTCCCTTGCACTTCGTTCTTCTAAAGATTACCTCGCTGGAACAAGGCCTTGGATACGCCTGGATGATTTTTCCCTTTGTTATGAACTGGGTAAACGATACAGCCGCTTACTTTACCGGACGATCGTTAGGAAAGACACCTCTCTGTTCGAAACTCTCGCCTGCAAAAACGGTAGAAGGTTTAATCGGTGGATTGATATTTACCGTTGCTTTCGGTATCGGTTTCGGTCTTCTGTTCTTACCGGAACAACCCTGGTGGTTCAATGTGATACTTTCTGTCGGTGTCTGGGGGGCAGGCACTGCCGGTGATCTTCTGGAATCCGGGATTAAAAGGGAGCGAAGGGTCAAGAATACCTCGGTTATCCTTGCCGGGCACGGAGGCTTCCTGGACAGGGTGGACAGCCTGCTCTTTGCCGCACCTTTGTATTTCTACCTTTACATGATGCTGGAAAAGGTGTGCGTTTAAGATCCCTTACAGTCTTATTAATCCTTCTTTTCTTGGGTTGCAGACAAAGGGAGGTAACCTCGGAGGGAAGCATCGAGGCCTTCTTCAGCGCACAGGAGGGTATAGAATGGGTAATAGAGCGTGAGATTGAAGCGGCGGAGAGAAGTGTGGACGCGGCAGTATACACGTTTACCTCCCGCCCCCTTGCCCAGGCTCTCGTCGATGCGGCAAAAAGAGGCGTGAAGGTCAGGGTAATACTCGATCCCGCGAGCGCCGGTGGAGAATACAGCAAGGCTGAGTATTTAGTCAAAAATAATATAGATGTGAGGGTAGAGAAGGGCGCGGGTATAATGCATCATAAGTTTGTATTAATAGACGATTCGGTGACAATTACCGGTTCATTTAACTGGACGGCATCCGCTGAAACCCAGAATGATGAGAATATCCTGTTGATTAAGGGATTTGATAAAATCTACCGGTCATACGCCTCGGAGTTCGGAAGGCTGTGGAGGGCTTCAAGGATATGGAGTCCATTGCCTGAAAAGGAGGCGCTGCTTTCTGCAGATGACATAAGGCGGTTGAGGAGGCACATTGGAGAAAACGTAATTATTTCCGGTCTTGTGGTTCGTGTCGGATATTCTGAGAGATCGAACACTTACTTCCTGGATTTTTCCGAAAAGAGGGATGATTTTACCGTAGTCATCTTCTCAAGCGTTGCAGATAAGTTCGAGAGGGCCGGTATCAATATCTTCGACTACGAGGGGAAGGCGGTTGAGGTTTCAGGTGAATTGATAGACCATCCGGAGTACGGCCTTGAGATAATCCTGGAAGATGCTTCCAGTATAGAAGTTAAGGGTAATTAGATACTTCATCAAAAAAAGGCGATCCATCGGATCGCCTTTTTCCTTCAAGTCCTATGGAGGTATCCCTCCTGGGACGCGCGGATTACTTCAACTTGAGTACAATCGGTTCCTGGCTGAGACGGGCCATACCTTCAACAAGATTCTTGTATTCGGCATAATCTCCGGGAGGGATAAGGGGTTTCTTGACAACCGTTGTTTCGGTAAAGTTTACAGTACGAGCATCCGGGTTTCCAAATTCAGCCGAGTAGGAGTCTTGATCGGTTTCTATCTGAACGTCAGAGGGGATGTAGATTAAATCAGCGCCCCGGGGAAGTTTGATCTCGGTTTTCAATACGTTTTTCGAGAGCGTGAGCCTGTCGATGGGATATAACCTCTCGGAGGCTCCTACCGAATATGCCGAATGGTCGACGCCGGGTATGTAGAAAATCCGGTAGTCGCCTGCCTTTGTTGCGTAATCCGGGATATTCATCTTAAGATTATAGCCGGCCTCTTGATTTAAGTTATCGGCGCCCTTGAAATCAAACGAAATCAAGGAAGCGTTGGGATGGGTTGAGGCGGCGAGTTGTTCGGCTTCCTGGCGTAATTCGGCAGGGGAGAGGGTTTTAAGATATCCCTTCCATGCTGCCGAGGTCTGACCCGTAAACTCCGCATCGATAGAAATAGCAAGGGTACCGTCGGATTTCAACTC
>WJJO01000375.1 GCA_014729665.1 Caldifarciminota bacterium | reverse complement strand
CCCATATCCTCGAAGTAACCCCCCGGGGTCAATATCCCCTTGATGCCGCGTTCCAACCTGCGTGCCCAACCCCTCAAGTGCTGGCTTCTCCTCCTGAAGAATCTACCGAATATGTTCCAAACGCGCGCACGAAGCCTCTGATAGAAGCCGGTTAAGGTAAATCTCGCAGTAATACGCGCAAGATAGTCGGATAAAGCACCCGTACTCTTGCCTATCGACTGGGCATTGTCGTTCAGAATAACCATCAAATCTGTAGTCTGTGCCGCACCCACGTGATTCATTGCCTCCAGCGCCATACCCGAAATCATTGAACCGTCTCCGATGACTGCAATTACGCTGAAATCTTCGCCTTTTATATCCCGGGCGTTAGCCAGGCCGAACGCCGCTGATACGGACGTACCTGCATGACCTGTACCGAACTCGTCGTATGCACTCTCCGAGCGCTTTGGAAAACCTGAAATCCCCTTATACTGACGAATAGTATCGAATTCTTTTCTTCTTCCAGTCAGAAGTTTATGCGCGTAGCATTGATGTCCCACATCCCAAATGATCTTGTCGCGGGGTGTGTCAAACACGTAGTGCAGGGCAATCGTCAACTCCACCGCACCCAGGTTAGGGGCTACGTGCCCGCCTTTCTGACTGGTTACTGTAAGTATCCGGTTCCTGATCTGGGCAGCGAGCTTCTCGAGCTGCTTGATCTTGAGTCGCTTTAAGTCCTCAGGCGAGTTAATTTTCTCGAGTATCTTCATCTCCGTCTCCTGACAAGGTAATCTGTCAAAGCAGCCAGTCTTTCCCATTCCGGCCCAAGGGATGTAAGTATTTCAACCGAACGGTCTGCATAAGATTGAGAGATTCGCCGCGATCTCTCCAGTCCGTAAACCGCAGGATAGGTAAGCTTTAAGCTATCTTCATCCTTTCCGGGTGTCTTACCGAGTTCTTCGCGTGAGCAGATTACATCCATAATATCGTCGCAGACCTGAAACCCCATGCCTGCAAGCACCCCTGCCCGGTAAAGCTTGTTTAACAGTTCTTCATTTGCTCCGCCGATAAGTGCTCCTGCCTTCACCGAGAAAGCGATAAAAAGCGCGGTTTTCCTTAAATGAATGTGGCGAAGGTGCTTCGGGTTCCTTCCTTCACCGTATAAATCGTCTGCCTGCCCCATGGTTACACCGGCTGAACCCAGGGTTCGTGCAAACTCAGAGATGGCACGTTTGACCAATCGGGAAGATGCGGTGCTTCGCGCCATTAACCCCATCCCGTCTATCATCAGGGCGTCACCGGCGAGAACGGCCATACCCTCGCCGAATGTCTTGTGGCTGGAAGGCTTGCCCCTGCGAAAATCATCGTCATCCATCGATGGCAGGTCGTCGTGTATCAATGTAAAGGTGTGAACTAACTCGAGTGAGCAGGCTACGGGCATGATTTCTTCCGGATTGTTACCGCCAACGGCCTCGTAACTCAGAAGCGATAAAATTGGCCGCAGCCTCTTACCGCCCGCGAAAAGGGAGTACCTCATCGCTTTTGTCAGACGGTGGCTTTCATCTGGGAGATAACGTGAAAGAGCCGCCTCAATAGCACGACGTTTCTCTGCCATTAAAGCAACTAAATCCATACACCCCCCTTTCTTCCCCTTATCGTAAGATGAGTTAAATCAGTCACTCACCAGCAAATCTCGTTAAATCCTCCTTTCTGCGGCTTCAGTTACGTTATTTAAGAGCATCGCCACAGTCATTGGACCCACACCACCAGGTACGGGTGTTATAGCCTTAACTTTATCCGAAACTTCATTAAAGTCAATATCACCTGACATCTTCCAGCCCTCAGGTGTTTCCTCGCCGTTGATGCCTGCATCAACCAGAACTTGATCTTTATGGATAAAATCGCTATTGACGAATTTTGGCCTGCCTATGGCGGCAACCAGAATATCTGCAATCCTCGTATATCTAGTCAAATCACCTGACCGGGAGTGACACACGGTTACAGTAGCGTTGCCCATCTTTTCCTTGGTTAACAGCATCTGAGCTAAGGGCCATCCCACGGCCTTGCCACGTCCCAGGACTACGACGTGCTTGCCCGATACCGTAATCTCGTAAGCCTCGAGAAGGGAAAGGATTCCTGCAGGTGTTGCAGGCTGGAACTCGGATTGACCGAACGCTAAAAGCCCCCGGTTGGCAGGACTCAGGCAGTCCACGTCCTTGTAGGGTGCTATGGCTGAAAGGATTCGCTCCTCATTAAGTTGACCGGGTAGCGGTAATGTAACGATTATTCCGTGTACGTCATCGGCTTCGTTGAGCTTGAATAACTGGTTAAGAAGGTCTTCTGCCGTTATCGTCTCAGCAAGACGAAGGGTTTGCGGAGTAATGCCGACCTTCTTGCAGGCGCGCTCCTGTGAACGCAGGTAGGAAAGAGACGCCTCATCTGCTCCCACAGCCACGAAGGCCAGTCCGGGTTTAATACCCTTCTCGGCCAGTTTCTCGACTCGCTCGGCAACAATGGCCTTTTTTTCTCCGGCCACCTTCTTCCCGTCAAGTATCATCGACATAATATATTGTAGTTGCGCAACCTAGGTTGTCAACCTGTTTCCCTCTCACGTGCAGTTATCCTCCTACGCAATTCCCCCCAACTCTCGATAGACTTACCATCAGCGTGCCAAACAAAATCGTCTTTAGATGAAAAAAGAAATCGATCAGAATGGCGAATAATTGATGAATTCACAAAAGGCGCAATTATTTTACCCATTTTAAATCTGTTCTTCAAACGAAATAAATATTTATTGCTTTTGAATAATCCAAACATCAAAATACGCTTCGTCAAAGGCATATTTACAATAGTATTGACGTGTGCAAAACCAGGTGAATAAAAAGAATCCATTGGAACAGTCCAATCCAAACAAACAGGATTATCTGAAGTTACAAAATTAACCCTTTCGTCACAAACGCATGCAAGAAACCATTTGCGGTGACCTAATATTGAAATCAAAACATCTAATTGATCAATTATCATCGAAAGATATTCTGTCTTTGGAACTAATATGTTGTACTTCTTTTCATCTGCGATTTCTGCCATATCCTCTCTATTAAAATCGTTAACATCAAATCCCTCCTTTTTCCATTTTCGTGTTTGAGCTTTCCATATCTCTTCGGTTCGAGTTATACCTCTAATCATCATCCGAAACATTTCTTTACTAGCTTCATCAGATGACCTCCACATTTTCGGTGTTCGGACTACCATTAAAGCAACAAAGTTCATCAGTATTGTAAATTCTTCACTATTAGGCTCCGGTAATGTTTCTTCCTCTGTAATCTTTTTTATAACTTTCGCTGCATCCTTTTCCAACGTTGCAAACGCATTTTCATATAAGTTTGCACCAACCTTTACTGTTTTTAGCCTGTAAAAATCCTTCTGCCAAGCAACTGTCTTCGGATGTGCTCTGGTTTTCTTCCCAGTTTTCAAATCAAAAAGCCATAGGTAATCATCTTCGCTTGTAAATCCATCTAAATAGAACTTCGGAATATAGTGTTGTTTTCGAGTTTGGTCTTGTTGTTTACTCTTACTATCCGGCAATCTCTACTCCACGACAAACACCCTAACCTCATCTATGGCAATCCCTGAAAAAAGCCCGTAGCCCTGCGAAAGGTTCGCCTTCCCCAGGCTGAGCCCTAACTGTACGTACTCCGAGTATACAGTACCCATGGCCGTTATCCTGACAAGGTAGTACCGGTCGTACTCCCAGGATTCGGGACTTATTGTTCGTTCCTGGAAAAAAAGGTATGAGGTATCGGCGGAAAATGAAGGAACGAAGACGAACGGGGAGTAGTTGTCGTACTCGGATGTATCGACGTCGGGAACGCATTGAACCGTGTAGAAGCCCGTATTATGGCAGGCATTCCAGGCAACAGGATGGGGTTCGACGTAAACCTCGCTTGATATAGAGATGGTATCGCCTTCCTGGGGCCAGACGATATCAACCGGTGAAGGCATATAGGCCTCGCCCGTAACCGTATCCCCTTCCGGATATACAACCTGAAGAGTGTAAGGT
>WJJO01000374.1 GCA_014729665.1 Caldifarciminota bacterium | reverse complement strand
CTTATGAACCCGGTACCACCGGTTTTTCTTGGCCTGGCTTGCCTTATCCCACAGCTCCCAGGTTTTTTCTATATCCCTTTTTAGTCTGCGGATCTCGCCTTTGTACGAGGGCTTTTCGTCGGCAAAGGTCATCTCGAAGGCATCCAGCTCTGCCTCGATCAGGTCCAATTCATCCGTATAGAATAGATTGAGCGGTTCGCGCATCTCGCTTACCGAACGCTTGATACTGCTTACCGAGGCAATAACGACGATATTCACGAAGAAGGACAATCCGAACAAAATCAAAAGTACCCATACAATGACCGGTATACGTTTGCCGGATCTGCCCTTTTCCTTATCCTTGTCAGCTACAGGCATACTTCTACATCTCGCCAAGGATTACGAACTCCACCCTGCGATTGAGTTCACGTCCGGCCTCGGATGCATTGGATGCAATAGGCTTCGATTCGCCGTAACCCTTGGCCACCAGACGCCGGGTGTCTATCTGATGCTTCATAACGAAGTAGTTGACCACCGACGCGGCGCGTGCTTCGGAGAGGGTCTGGTTGTACTCGTCGGAACCAACGCTGTCGGTATGCCCCTGTATTTCTACTCTGATTGAGGGATTTTCTTTGAGTATCTTTGCGGCCTCATCGAGAACAGGATAACTCTCAGGTTTGATTGTCGACTTGTTGAAGTCGAAGTGAATGTTGTGCAAGGTAAAGGTCATCCCCTTCTTAACCAGATTGAATTCCTTTTCGGTATAATCGTCTTCCTTGATTACAAGAGGTGAAGGCTGCTGGATGTATCCTTCGGAGGTAACGATAATGGCGTAGGTTCCGGCAGGAAGCGTGGCCTTGAACACCCCGGTTGCAGGATCTGCAACCACGGGTGGTATATCGGACTCTGGGAAGATAATCTTGCCGCCTATAGGCTCTTCGGTCTTTCTGTCCTTTATCTGACCGAGAAATTCTCCCTCAATCTTGGTTGTCTTGAGCATGAGGTCTAGGTTGGCTGTCTTGTTTATCTCTATCTGAACCGTGCTGATGGATGGCAGGAAGTCGGGAGCGGTCGCTTCGACCGATGCGATTCCGGTAGGAACCGAATCCAGACGATAAAACCCGTTGGCGTCAGTGGTGATAGGAGGTATGTCAAGCCCTTTCAATCTGATCTTTGCCTGAACCGGCGCCCCGGTCTTAGCATCCTTGACAACACCGGTTATCGAGCCGTAGGTCTTTTTCGGAATCAGTCTGAATTCCTGGGTGGTCGTTTCGTTCTCCTTTACGACGAGAGGTATACTCATCTCACGGTAGTTGTCGGCTTGAACGACTACAGTTACGACCCCTGTAGGAACGGTATCGAACTGAAAAACCCCGGTCGCAGGATCGGTCATGATACCCGGGATATTCAAGGAGGTATCTGCAAAGAAAACCCTTGCCGCCAGAGGGTCGCCCGTGAAATCATCGAGAACGGAACCGGCCACAACACCCACAGGAGGCGGGGCTGGACGCAGGAACGGCGAAACGAAGTTTATGCCCAGTATCCCCTGGAATGTTGGTGCGTTTCCGCCGAACGCGATATCAAGCCCGAGATCGAGTCCAACCCCGAACGGGAAGGTAAACTTGATGCCCGGGGTAATAATCATGGAGTTATACTCGAAATCGAAAAGGTTATCCATGTCCTGGACGGTAGTCAGTTCAATTGTTGCCGCGTAGGTCTTTGCGGGCAGTTCAAGGCCAATGCCTAAAGCTAGTGAATCGGTTGTATTTTCAGCTGAGTTCATAAGATATCCGACGTTGGCAACCAGGTTGAATGGTGCGGCGACCGAGATGTCCGCGAAATCCGCACCCAGGAGCAGGCCGCCTCCGTAACCGAAGCCCGACTCACCATAGCCGAACTCATCGCTGAGTGTGTTTATATTGCCTTGACCCATGAATCCGAACTTGAATACCGGGATAGCCAATACACTCATCTTAAGTCCGAAACGGGTATCGTAAAAGCCCACGTGGGAATTGGTGAAACCGAAATCGTCCGACCATACCCCATAGGTGGGTGAAACCCAGAAGTCCATCCAGTCCAGGGGAGCATAGGTAACTCCACCCCGCAGGGCAAGCTGGTACCAGTTGGTATCTCGAACCTCAGCCCTCTGGATTGTGTTGTGAAGGGACAGGGAAAGCATCCCGTACCCGTCGGACTTTGTATCGATTACCCGGTAAAACCCGCGGCTTCCGCCTATAGCGGGGAATGCAAATACAATTGTCGTTGCAAGAAGCGCTGCAACCAATACACGCTTGAACATAAAGCCTCCTTGAATTGTTTATCTCATTTTAAGGAAAACAACCAGACTGTCAAGCACTGAAGTGCTCCTTTTCTCGTTTCACGAGACACTTGTGAACCGATAGGTTTCAAAAGATCGCATGCGGCTTACGCCGCTTCTCATAAATAACTTGTTTACGTCTCGAATCCATTTGGAACTGGGAGTAGCTAACTCTCGGAGTAATGAATAGGAGCATCAAACACTTGACAAGCTTCTGTAATCGCGTATATTTAATTCTAAGGATGGATGCTTCATTATGAGGGCTTGTAGGATTCGAAACATACCTGGAGGTATATGGGAGAAAGAGATACAAATAAAATCTGCTCAGGGGCAGGGAATAAGTATATTCAAAAAAAGACAAATCAAAAGGTGTATCCACAGAGATACGCAAGGAGGTTACATGCGTAAACCAAAAGTGTCAAGGACACTAATAATCCTTGCTCTGGCTCTGCTGGTTGCAGTACCTGCATTCGGCCAGTGGCAGACCGAAACCAGGATCTCCAACACCCCCCAATACTCATATACGACCTACTACGGCGGCTGGGCAATAGCCGCGGATACCAATAACGTTCACATAGTATGGCGAGATTACTACTATCCCGACTACATGGCAAAACACGTGATGTTCCCCGTCGGCACTCCGCCTGCCCCAGGACCCGGAACGCTAATAAGCTCAACCTCGGAGCGGGCAAACTATCCGGTGGTGGCCGTGGACTATACAGGCAAAGCCCAGGTTTCCTGGGACTACGGCTACGACATGTGGTTCCGCGAGTATGACGCCGGCTGGGGTTCTATCAGAGACATGGGCTACGGCTACAACTACCCGGCGATAGCCAACGACGATGACGGCAACACCCATTTCGCCATCAATCGTTACAGCAGAGGTCGACAGGTATACTACCGGCGCCGTGACGCAGGCTCATCGAGCTTTACCTCACCCGTCCTGGTTCACAATCCCGGGTATTACCGCTACGCCTACCGCCCTTCAATAACCGTGACCTCTGACGGGGTCATCCACATGTCGTTCGGTTCCAACAACGGCTATCGGCTGATTCATGCCTGGAGTACGGATAACGGGGCTTCGTGGAATACCGAAAACCTGACCGGTACCTACGAATGCTACTACTCCTACGCCACCTCTATATGCCACGACTCCGAGGACAACCTTTATATAGCTTACACCAGCTATAATCGTCCACGTCATATCTACGTCATCTCCGGGAACACGGGAAACTGGGGTACCCCGGAGCAGGTCGATCAAAGTACCTATAGATACGTATACTATCCCTCGATCTGCTGCGACACCGCAGACAACATCTGGGTGGCCTGGGACGACAGAAGCGGAGCAGATTACGAAATCTACTACAACCGGATGGACGGCGAAACAGGAACCTGGGACGGTTTCCAGCCTTTGACCCAGGACGATGATCAATTCTCACGCCGGGCAAGCCTGGCCGCAGACCCACACGGTAACGTCCATATATGCTGGTACGACTATCGTGACTACAGCTCAGGCGGACGGTACGAGATATACTACAACTGGTTCAAAGCCACCACCGGACCCGGCCCCGAAGAGGACAGCCTCGATTTGATAATGGAGCAAGTCATAAGGCCTTACGCGGTAGAGGAACCGGCTGCCTTTGTTCCCGCATGCCTCATCTGGCAGAACCTCGAGGATACCACCATCGAAGCCGAGGTTGTCTGCAGGATAACGAACCTGGGCAACATGCAGGTCGACTATGAGGATGTTATTCACGCCTATCCCCTCGATCCCGGTTACAACCAGGTCTCCGCGTTTAAATCGTTCACCCCGGAGATAAACACGGAATACGAGGCGTTCTTCGTAGTCAACCACCCTGACGACATCGACGTAAACAACAACGACAAGAACCAGCGGTTCTCCACAGAAGCAAGGGCTCAGGTCGATCCTATTGATATCACCACTCCCCAGTTGGAAAGCGAGGTGGACACGATGACGCCTGCGGCAAACTTCAAGAACGTGGGTTCAGAGACTGCTGAAAACTTCTACTGCTACTGCGAGATACTTCCTGAAGGATACCTGACCCCGGACTACATCGACAGTGTTGCCGTAGCGAGCCTCGATCCCGAGGCTGAGGTTGCCCAGACCTTTGCCCAGTGGGTTTGCGACGACAGCAGTGGCTACGTAGCCCGCTTCTTTGCAGCTATTCCCGGCGGTGAGCGAGAGCTTCTGGGCGAAGAGGAGTTCGTTTCCTTCCTGGGCATCCCCTACACCGGGATAGCCGAGGAACCCTTAAGCTTCGGACTTGATGCCATCAAACCCAACCCCTTTGCACACAGAACATCAGTCAGCTTCAGCGTAGCAAAGGCCGCCAGCGTATCGGTAAAGGTCTACGACGTATCGGGCAAGCTGGTCGAAACACTTGCAGACGGAACGTTCTCGGCCGGTTCACATAAGGTGAAATGGAACGCCGATGTGGCTCCAGGTGTCTACTTTGTTCGCTTCCTGACTCCCTCTTTCGATGCGGTCGAAAAGGTAATGGTAATTCGCTAACAATCCGCAAATCCTAAGTTAGAGTGTAGAGGCGATCCCTTCTGGGATCGCCTCGAAATTTAGTTGCTCCTTTTTGAGCTTAAACAATTCAAAACGATCGCAGCAACCGGAACTCCGGATCGCAAAAGGATGTATCCCTCGCAGAGAACGGGAAGTTGAATAAATCACCTTCCCGCAGATTCAATAGGACTTAAGGAATAATCCCACTCAATCCTGTATGCCTGTATGGTTTAATATTATGGGGATTGTAAACGTTATAGCAGACGGAAAAAAACCCGGAAGCCTGCCTAGAATTTGCGGATAACCATCTTGGCTATCTCTTTTAAGGTTTCGAAAACCCCGATCCCCTGGGTAGCCACGGATTCAAAGTAAGGTACGCCCCGGGGGTTAAGAAGCTCCTCCATCTCCGAGACGGTCATAATGTTCGGAAGGTCCCTTTTGTTGTACTGCATCACATACGGGGTCTCATCAAGGCTGAGATTGAAGGTAGCAAGATTTTCCTTCAGGTTGTTCAGGCTGTCGATGTTATCTTCCCTCCGCTCGTTCTGGGAATCTGCGACAAAGATGATCCCGTCCGAACCACGCAGTATGATTCGACGCGACGCGTTGTAGAAAACCTGACCGGGTACCGTGTAAAGATGGAATCTGGTTTCAAACCCTCTGACGCTGCCCAGATCTACGGGCAGGAAGTCAAAAAAGAGTGTTCTATCCATCTCGGTTGCAAGGGTAATCATCTTACCCTTTGCTTCGGCATCCAGTTTCCCGTATATCCAGCGCAGATTAGTGGTTTTTCCTCCGAGTCCAGGTCCGTAATAAACAATCTTGACATTGATCTCTTTGGTCGCGTAGTTAATTAGAGCCATCTTGTACTAACCAAACAATCTATCGAGTTCGTCTTCTATATCCTTGGAGATGTCTTCGATCTCAGCCTCCTCCTCTCCCCTTTCTTCCTGCTGTCTGCCGAAGATATCCTCAAGGATCTTGGTCAGATTCTCCGAGGCATGCTTTACCCTTACCCGTACGAGTCCGAGGGTGGTTCTTTGATCGAAGATAACCGCAATTATGATATTGGATGCTATGGCGTGGAAATACAGGTGATCGCGTTCACCCTGATGGTAGAGCGTCTGGAATTGACGTTCTCCTATTATCTCGGCAAGATGGGAGGTGGCCGCGAAGTCAGCCGCAGAGAGGGTTGCAAATGACTCCAGGTCTATCTTTTCTGTTTCCCCGGCGCTCGTAATCAGGTTACCGTCCCTGTCAACCAGAAGAACAGCCTTGGAATCCGACTGCTGCAGGAGCTTCTCAATGCTGTCCTTTATTGCACGGAAACCCGATTCAAAAAGCTTGATTCTGTCAATTAACATTTTTATTTACTCGCTTCTTCTTTCCCGAGAAGCCGTTCCCACTGCTTATCTACATAAGCCTGGATTTCTTCTACGAGGTGTTCATTCCCCGGCTTGAAGATGTGACGGAAGCGCGCCTGCTGTTTTAAGAACTCGGTCACCGGTTTCGGTTCGCGCGGCTTGACGTTGATCTTGTATTTCCCGTCCTGCCATTCATAAAGTGGCCAGAAAAGGGTCTCGACCGCCAGCTTGGAGATATTCATAGACTGCTCCGGCGGATAGCCCCAGCCCGGAACACATGGCGACAGAACGTTAATGAAGGAAGGTCCGTCGGCTGCAAGGGCCTTTTCAACCTTACGAATAAGATCCATGTAGTATCCCGGTGTGGTTTGAGCCGCATAGGCCGGATTGTGTGCAACAATAATCTCAGTCAGATCCTTTCGTTTCTGCTGCTTGCCGGGTATTTTACTGCCTGATGGGGATGTTGTAGTATGAGCCGTATATGGTGTTGCGGAGGAACGTTGATATCCGGTGTTCATGTAGGCTCCATTGTCGTAGCAAACGTAAAGCATCTTATGCCCGCGTTCAATAGCCCCTGAGAGGGACTGAAGCCCTATATCGTAAGTGCCGCCGTCGCCTCCGAAGGCGATGAAGTTCATATCTTCAGAGATCTTACCATTACGCTTAAGAGCCTTGTATGCCGCTTCCATTCCGGAGGTTGTCGCTGCCGAGTTCTCGAACGCGTTGTGCACAAGGTTAACGTTCCACGCGGTAAAGGGAAAAATGGTGGTTACCACTTCCATGCACCCGGTACAGATTCCACAAACTGTCGGTTTGTCGCCTGCCGCAAGCAGTATCTGACGGATGGCCGCGGAAGCCCCACAGCCTGCACAGGCTCGATGGCCGCCCACCAATCCTTCTTGCCGCTTTGCCAATTCTTTTAAGCTAGCCATTATTCCTCCCCTCTTACGCCGAGATAGGTTACTGGTTTGGAAACCTTACCGGTCTTGGCAACCTCGGTAATCTCGTCATAGACCCTTACGATATCTGCTATTTCCACGTTTCTACCTCCGAGTCCGTATACGTAGTCTGTTATTATGGGCCTCTTATCCAAATCGTAGAGTATACCACGTGTTTCAAGGAACACGGGGCCGCCGAAATCGGCCATGGTATCTGACCGATCCATCACGGCTACGGCCTTGAATTTTGATAGTGCCTTCTTGATCTCTTCGATGGGCAGCGGTCGCCACATCCTCATACGGACCAGACCGATCTTCCGGCCCTGCTCGCGGAGATCATCCACGACTTCCTTTGCCGTATCAGCGGTCGAACCCGCTGTAAATATGGCAACTTCTGCACCGTCGGTCCTGTACTCCTCTACGGCCGGATAGTAGCGTCCGGAGAGCTTTTCGTACTCTTGTGCAATCTTATTATAGGTCCCCAGAACCTTCGAGAATGCATCTATCTGGGAACGCTTGTGCTCAAAGAAGTAATCCTGAAGATCCAGCGGTCCGTACGTCTTGGGCTTCCCGATATCCAGGGCGTAATACTTTGGGTTGTATTCCCCGATAAACTTCTGGACTTCCTCATCTTCAAGAACCTCGAGCCTGTCCATGCAGTGCGAGATAATGAATGCATCGGTGGATACTATAGCCGGGACACCGCAGGTCTCAGCTACCTTTAATGCGATGATAATGGAATCGTAGGCCTCCTGTGAGTTGGCTGAGTAAAACTGCATCCATCCGGCCTCGCGAGAGCCCATGGTATCGGAATGATCACAGTGGATGTTGATCGGGGCGGACAAAGATCGGTTCACCAATGCTATGACGATGGGTAGATGATTGCCCGCCGCAATGTAGAGAATCTCGTGCATCAGAGCCAGCCCCTGGGATGCGGTGGAGGTCATAACCCGCCCCCCGGCAACCGATGCACCCACACAGGCCGAAAGTGCCGAGTGTTCACTTTCGGCGGCCACGAACTCGGTATCAACCTCGCCGTCTGCAACGTAGTTCGAGAAAATCTGTACAACCTCGGTGGCAGGTGTAATGGGGTAGGCGGCAACCACGTCAGGGTTAATCTGCTTCATGGCATAGGCCATAGCCTCATTTCCGGTCTTTGCTATTACCTTCATTTTTCCTCCCTGATCATCTCGATTGCCGATGCCTTCTCCGGACAAATCTGAGCGCATATTCCGCAGCCTTTGCAGAATTCGTAGTCGATTCCCGTTACCTTCCCGTCCTTCACCTTGATTGCACTGTCCGGACAGGTAATCCAGCAGAACAGACACTGGATGCATTTATCTTCAGACCACACAGGACGCATGCTGCGCCAGTCGCCCGTCTTGAAATTAAGTGACGTTGCCGCTTCCTGAATCAGGCAGCCCTTGGCAAGTTCCTGCCAGTCCATCAGTCTTTGACATTCTACGTGTACGTCTTTCATGCTACCTTTACCTCATCGTATGCGCGTTTAATGGCCTTGATGTTTCCTTCTATGATTTCTTTGCGTCCGCGGAATTTAACGTTCAGTTTCTTCTCAATCGATGCAAGGGCCGAATCCCACTCAAGGGCTCCGGTAACCTTAACCATCGCACCCAGCATCACCGTATTCGGAACGTCGCGCTTCAGAAGCTCCATAGCGATTTTCGATGCATCAACAACCGCCAGCTTATAACCTTCGGTCTTGGCCAGTTTCTTCTTGAGTTCATCCGCCGATTCCTGTGAATTAATGAGAAGAGTGCCGCCTTCCTGTATGCCTTCGGTTACGTCGAGACATTCCAGAAGGGAGGAATCGAGAACTACAACTACGTTAGGATTAATAACCTGAGTGTGAATTCGAATAGGGTCGTCTGCCAGGCGATTAAACGATTTCACCGGAGCACCGGTACGCTCCGGTCCGTATTCGGGAAATGCTTGTATGTATTTGCCGGTCTCCATTGCCGCTTCTCCGAACAAAAGGGCCGCTGTCTTGGCTCCTTGTCCACCGCGGCCGTGCCAGCGAACTTCAAAGTACTGTTGCATGCAACCTCCGAAGCCAATTCTACAGTAGATACAAGCGATTGTCAAGGATATTAAGTCCCTCTTTTTTGCAAGGATTGAAGGAATACGACCTGCATTGATTTCAGCTAATCCCAGGCTATAATCTGCCCAATGCGAAAAGCCCTGATAGCCTACTTTACCGGTACTGGCAACACATGGTTTCTTGCAGACTGCCTGGCAAAGGAATTGAGAGATAAAAGCATCCAGACCGATATAACCGCACTGGAGCATATCAACAAGGTTGATTTAAGTACCTGCGATTTATTGGGCCTAGGCTTCCCTGTCTATGCCGGATGCATACCTTACAACGTCTGGGGATTCGTACGCAGACTCAAACCCGTGGCAGGCAAACGCGCCTTCGTATTCAGCACCAAGGCCCAGGCCACCGCGGGCTCCGAGTCCTTACTTGCCCGCCTGCTTATACTAAAAGGCTACCGGGTGCTTGCGGCCCGTTCATTTATAGCGCCAAGCAACGAAACCCTTCTTTTTGGCCCTGAGGATGTAACTCGACCTGAGGTTCGTGCTAAACTCGAGCGCCTGAGACACCGGGTTCCCGGATTTGTCGAGCGGATGCTTTCAGGCAATGGTGTAATCGAGAAGAACAATACCTTCATGCTGCTTTCATCCATTCTTTCAGGTTTTTCATTCTATCTGAGTACAGGATACGTCTCGAACCTTCTTGTTACCGACGACTGCACCCGATGCGGACTGTGCGAGCAGATATGCCCTGCAGGTAACATCCTCTCTTCACTCACACGGCCCAGGTTCCGCAACCGCTGCGTTGTGTGCGAGCGCTGCGTGAGCTTCTGCCCGGAAAAGGCAATCGTGCATCCGGTTACCTTCGTACGAACATCCTTGCGCTACCGCGTACCCGGTTACACGCCGCCCGTTCTGAGAAAGCCGACCGGATGAGTGCGCGATCTTAAAGAAACAACTTGCAGTACGTACTCCGCAGTGTATAATGACGTATTATGAAGTATTGCGGAAACACCTTGTGTCGATATTTTATGCAATTCCGAAACACTACACGTGTATTTACGTCTATCGCAAGTAATGAGTACTAATCGAACAGGAAGCCTCGATTGAAACAGGTATTGATCTCAGTAATTGGTTTTTTTTCCATAATTCAAGCGCAAGCGGCTCCTGTTGTAACACCTGACAGCAATCTCAATGACAGCACACGTCCCGAACCCTGGACCATCGGTATAGCCCTTTCAGGCGGTGCGGCTCTGGGCATGGCTCATATCGGCGTCTTAAAGGTCCTGGAGGAAGAAGGCATTCCCATATCTTACGTAACGGGTACCAGCATGGGCTCGATAGTCGGCGGGATGTACGCGGCGGGCTATACCGCTGCCGAGATGGATTCAATATTGACTACTGTGGAGTGGGGAACGCTGTTTTCAGAACGCATCCCTCAGAGACGCATGACCCTTGCCAGAAGAGAGGAGGGCTACCGCAATATCGTGGAGGTTACACACCGCTGGTTCATACCGCATATCCCCTCGGGCGTTGTCTCTCTTCAGAACGTAGAGATACTCCTGACCGATCTGCTTGCAGAAAGGGAATACGACGCAGGCTACAACTTCGACAGCCTGGTTATCCCTTTCAGGTGTGTTGCCGCGGACGTATCGACCGGCGACCGCAAGGTCTTCTCCGAGGGAAGTATGGTCGAAGCAATCCGGGCATCCATAGCTATACCTGCGGTGTTCTCGCCTGCTGAGGTTGAAAGGACCTATTATATCGACGGCGGTGCGGTTCAGAACCTGCCGGTCGATCCCTTGCTGGCCTTCGAACCCGATTTTATTATCGCCTCTGACGTCATCCGGTGGGGACCTGAAGCACGCAACATAATCGACGTCGTCACCAGAACCATGTCGATAATAACGGAGCAGAATCGCCGCGAGCAGAGAAAACTTGCATCGGTGGTGATTTATCCCAACGTCGACGAGTTCATGCCCTCCGATTTCGGGCGCGCGAAGGAACTTGTTGCCGCGGGTGAGCAGACAGCTCGTCTGGCAATGCCTGCAATAAAAAGACGCCTGGGTGATGTCCCCCTCGCTTACAGGCGCAACCCGTTATATCCAAGGCCTAAACCGCTGGTTAAAGAAGTCAGATTCGAGGGTCTCAAGGTTACCAGGATACGGAGTCTTCAGGGTTTGATAAAGGTACGGGAAGGTGATACACTGGACTTCAGCGACTTAGTGGCAGACCTCGAAGCGCTGCGTCAAACAGGACTCTTCCGTCATGTAAGCCACGAACTCGAGTTCCCGGGAACGAATACGGTAAACGTCGTTTACCGGGTGGAAGAAAAGGATTATGGGCTTTACGGGCTGGGGGTTTATTATGATAATATATACGGATTCGCCGTACATCTCGAGGTAGCTCAGGGCAACCTATTCGGCTCAGGTGCAAGGCTATCGTTAACGAGCACCCTAGGTGAACCAAGGGACGCCAGGATAGGTCTTTCCGGCGCTAGATTATGGAGGCTTCCGTTCACGTATAGATTCGAAGCGTACCGCAACGGAACAAAACACTCACAGTATCATGACGGCGAATGGGAGTTCGATTATACGACCTGGACCTGGGGTGCGGAGACTGAATTCGGCTACGCATTGGGGAAGTGGGGATACTTCATGTTCGGCTACGCACACCGGCGTCATTTCCACGAACTTCCGCTGGTCGCAGAGGATACGAACCGCTCGGAGATAGTCACGGGACCTACGATGCGGTTAAGGGCATCCACCCTCGACGACCTCTTCTTCCCGAACAGGGGATTCGACCTTGCCCTGACCTCCAAGTTCGGTCTGCCCACACCCGAACTTGGTGAAGGATTCCTGAAAGCCGACCTGGGGACCCAGGCCTACTTCCCGTTCGGCGACCAGATAGTCCTGGGTACGGCCCTCGGACTTGGATTCGGTTTCGATACCCTCTCCAGGGCCGAACTTTTCAGGCTCGGAGGCACCGACCTTTTCGGAGCAAACGAGGATCAATTCGCGGTTCCCGCATATCTTACGGTTCGCGTCACACTTGGCTATAAACTGACCGAACTCCTCGGCAATATCCGCTACCCCCTGAGGATTGAGATTATCACCGATATCGCGGCCCTCGACTGCTACGAAGACGAGAATAATCAGGCCTCATCCGGGGAGACACAGTTCATGGGTGCAGGTTTCGGCGTCTCCTCTAATACGCCGATAGGACCCATCCGCGCATATATCGGGCTTTCCTCGAACCGCGACTTAAGCTTCCGCATATCCGCGGGCATTCCTCCCCGCGAGCGAATGTAAATCATCCGTTTCACAGGGAAAATGGATTTAAGTATTCTTCCGTCTGAAATCCCGGAATGAAACCTCCAGGACATCCACTTTATACCAGGCCATTCAATGACACGGTAATGTGGACGTCAATCTTCCTGATTGTCATCTTCGTGCTGAGGTTTGGACATCTTTTAAGGGGTATACCTGGTACGATACTGGTGTTATCTTCACAGATCCTGTCTCTATTGATTGCGCTGTTCCTGGTAAGGAGGAAGAGTAAGCGCGAGGCAGGATTCACCGGCTTCAAGCCGTGGTGGCTGGCCGTTGTAATACCTTCAGGATTTCTCATCGGATTAGCGCTTGCCGCATTCAATCATCTTATCTTACCTTCTGCTGACTGGATAGTTGCGATGGACAGAAGCCTTCTGCCGGGAGAGTTCAGCGACTTGCCGTTCTGGTCTACCGAGGTAGTGATTGCGTTCGCAGGCGGGGTGCTGACACCCCTTGCAGAGGAGTTCTTCTTCAGGGGGGTACTGATGACAGGATGGCGCAGGCGTTTGAACGTTTGGCTGGTGCTTGTGATACAGGCCCTGATCTTCGGATTTCTCCACCTTGCCCACGTGGGTGTGGAGCTATTTCCGGTATTTTCAGTAGATTTCGGGCTTGCTGCAAACATCCTGGCTGCAACGACGATGGGCGGCTTCCTGTTCGGGCTGGTAAGGTTAAAGTCGGGGTCGATATGGCCCGCGGTACCCGCACACGCAGCCGTCAACCTGGGTGCGGCAGTAGTTTTTACGGGGTAATAGAGTTGTTGACCTCGGTCTCGTCATTTCGATAAAAAGCCGCCCGAAGGCGGCTCTTAGTCCAGATTTATCTTCTACTTTTTCTTAGCCGTCTTCTTCTTGGCTGTCTTCTTCCTGGGCTTGGATTTTTTCTTAACCGTCTT
>WJJO01000373.1 GCA_014729665.1 Caldifarciminota bacterium | reverse complement strand
TCCTTGTACCTGTCCTCGATCTCATGTATCCTCAGCCAGTAGGCGCCGTTGTTCACCGATAAATCAGGGGCGCGATAATAGACCTTCTCGGGGTACGGGTTGCGCTCGTGAGTCCTGAAGAACTCGATTATCGCAGGCGTTGCAACGCAGGAAAAGGTGTCGCCCTCAATAACCTCGTTCCACCCGTGACCGCCGCCCGGGTACTCGTGATAGGTGTGTTCGTACCCGAGCTGGGTCAGCCTCTTGGCATATAACCTTGCCTGGAATGCGGGTACGTTGTCGTCCGCGCCGCCCTGGAAGATGTAGAAGGGAAGGTTCAATGCATTCTCCACACGTGCTAGCTGATTGTCCGTCCTTAATGCGTGGTTGCGTACGGCAAGCTGCCAGGGTTCTGCGAACATCCCGGATTTCTGCCACGTCCAGGGAACGTAGTACTCGTGGTTTGTCCAGCCCGCACCCGGCGCGGCGCAGCAGAACAGATCCGGATAGGTCAGCCCAACGTGCCACGTTCCGTGCCCGCCCATCGAGTGGCCTGTAAGACAAACCCTGTCAGGATCAATCGGGTAGCGTTCAAGCATCAGGTCGTAGACCTCAAGGGCGTCCAGCCTGCCCCAGTCCTGCCAGTCGAACCCGTATCTTCTGCGGTTCGTAGGCCCGACCATGAACGCCCAGTCATTTCCCTCGTACTGTCCCAGATGCCACAGACCCTTTGAGCCTGCGCCGTGCAGTGCGAAGACCATCGCGTATTTCCTTGCAGGATCGAAGTTCACAGGTTCCATTATCGCGTAGTACTGGACAGACGAATCGATAGCAGATACAAAGGTCGCTTCGTGAACCTTGTCAGGCGGACTGCAGTCAACCTTAACCGTATAGTCGATCCTCTCATCCCCCCGGACGATGGATATCGGCAGTTCCAGCTTGTCATCCGGAACCGAGTCCGGTAAGGGTTCACTAAGCTCGAAGGTAAACGGGGCCTTGTAGAAGGCCATAGGCGCGATAGGGGGGAGGTCGAAGGTATCCACCTCGAAATCCCCGCCGCCCACTACCAATCTAGCATCCGTAATCCATTCCTGGACAGTATTGGATACTGGTATTGCTCCACAGAGCGGCCCTGAGTTGTCTCTGTCGTAGACTAAATCAGGAAGTGTTGCATCCCTCGTAATCAGCCTCACCTCGTAATCGACCGGGACAAGCTCAAAGAATACCCTGTCGTCGCCTGCCCCTCCCAGGCGAATCCATAACTCGTTTTTGCCCTTCTCCAGTATCACCGGGACCTCGGCATAGTTATGACCGTATACGTCGCCTGCATATCCCTTGTCGTTCAAGGAGAAACCGCAGCGCTTGGCAACTGCCAGTGCGCGCGAGCGTCTTCGAACCTTGACTTCAGTAAATGCGTAGCCGGAGTTGTACATGCCCGGAACACCGTAGCGGTCCTGAAGGAACTCCCAGTCCACGTTCGGGTATTCTGTCTGCAACCATCCGGTTGAATCGACCTTAACCTTGTCCCAGTAGACCCAGCCGCCTGTCGCAAGGACAGAGAAAAGGCTGTCGCCCTTTTTTGGTTCGTAGTCGTCAACATCGGGAAGGTTCTTCCAGCCGGATTCGCGAACACCTAGAAGGAACGGACCTGTCACTAAATACTTTTCCGGATGTATAGTGTCATTAATTGATGGAACCTGACAAAGCAAACTCAAGATAAGTAACATTTTAGCCTCCGTTGGTTTTTCCTGAGCGTAAGGACGGAGAGGGAAAAGTCAAGGGAATAATCGGCGTGGATTTCTGTATTACTAGTTAGGTACCTAGGAGGTATTATGCGAGGTTATGCTTTAAGCGCTTTTGCAGTTTATCTTGTATTAATAGGATGTAATAAAGAGCAAGGTTTTAACTACAGTGAGTACCGCGAAGACCCTGTAATAATAAAACAACAAGACCGTTCACCATCAGAATTCCCTGGTATTCTCTCGCTAGAATTAAATAAAGATACATTTGCTTTGGCCGAGCCTTTCCTGGTTATAGCGTCAATCACTAACAACTCAAACATCGACTTTATCATTAAGGGTCTTGTATAGTTTAGTATCGAACTACTAAGCATAATTTGGTTTCCTCATAAGTATTT
>WJJO01000372.1 GCA_014729665.1 Caldifarciminota bacterium | reverse complement strand
ATATTATATCCTCCTTCGGCCCAGAAGCCAACGTTTACGATCTCCCCTGCAACCTGACCGCCCAGAAGGGTTCTGCGCTGTGTCGTCCCGGGTGTTATGGTGGTATCCCACAGATGCGCCCCTATTGCGGCGACGTCGACCCCGAAGAAGTTCTCCTTCAGGCGGCCTATGAACATCGTGCTGTCAGGGGCCCCGCGCAGTAGGCCGATTGCCTCCGCACCACCGGTTTGACGCCATGAGTAGGCAATCTTGAGGCTCGCTTCACCGTCCCGGCGATAGGAAGGATCGTAGGCAAGCTTTGGCGCTATAATCTCTGTAGGGTTCCACACGTAGCCTGTGCCCCATGCTAAGGGTTGTTTGCCGACCCTGATGCTGAGTCTTCCCTTTACGTAAGCCATATAGGCGTTTGAAATCCTGAAACTAGGCTCGAGTCTGTACCCGTAGGCGGAACGCATCGAATCGGGGATGAGGTCGGCAAGCGAGTCCGGGACGTAGTCGAGATTGTTTGCATCGACTGAACCGAAAGGAAGGTTGGCCTCAGCGTCTGCGTGAAGAAAAGACAGGCCTCCGAGGTCTGCATCGACCGATAACACTACGGCGTTGAGGTCGAGGAGAGAGAGGTCATTTGAGTACATGCCGGTAAGAACATTCTCATAAAGCCCTGTAAACTCGGTCTGACCGAATCCCGCAGTGGACAGGGCGAGGATGACTGCGATTATCTTACATATCTTCACGGATAAACTCCTTGATGTGTTTTGTCTGGTTAAACAGGGCTAATGCATAGCCCCGTTCGTTAGTATACTCGATTATTGAGTAGGAGGCCGTCTCCGGATGAAGCTTCCAGAAGTAAGGTTCGGGAATACCCAAGAGACCCGCTATCAGGGGTTTTATGACCGCTCGATGGGTAACTAAGGCGAAGCTTGCTCCGGGATGTTCGTGCGTTCTTGCCGCGAGCGCCTTTACCGCTCGGTTCTGAACCTGCGCAAGGGTTTCTGCGCCCTTCATCTTGAGCTTTTCCGGTTCGGTACGCCACAGTCTGAACTCGCGCGGGAAGCTTTCTGCTATTCCTTTCTTAGGCCTGCCCTCCCAGGAGCCGAGGTCGATATTGTTGAAAACTTCGGTGATTACAGGTTCTATGTTCCGGTCTTTGCACAGCGTCAGGGCGGTCTCGTATGCCCTCATCAAGGGACTGGTGTAGACCGCTTCCAATTCGATATCTGCCAGTTCCCGGGCGAGTGAAGCCGCCTGCCTTTTGCCGGTCTCGTTTAACGGAAAGTCGTAGCGTCCCCTGAACAGGCCCTCCCGGTTACCCCTGCACTCCCCGTGTCTGATAAGGTAAATCCTCGTAATCATCCACTACTGTAACGTTAAGTTAATGCAGTGTCAACAGGCTGAAACCTGAGTTTTTAACACCTAGAAGAAAACCAACTCACAGTCGGGAAGGACTTGCTTCAATCTCAGGGCCTGAGGGGATGTAATTTTGACCTCGGAGTTTTTTAGGATTAGTCTACGCAGGCCAATAAGCTCCTCAAGATAAACCAGACCCGTATCCGTTACCATGGAACCCTCGAGGTTAAGTATCTTAAGATTGGTAAGGAATTGAAGATTCCCTAGCCCCTCATCGGTAAAACCGGTATTACTCACATCGAGATACTCCAGCCGATACAGCCCGGAAAGTGTCGAGAAACCGCTACCGGTGATGTGGTTACCGGAAAGGTCGAGTTTTCTCAGACTTGAAAGATCATTCAGATGCACAAGTCCGGAATCTGTGATAGAGGTCTTAGCCAGGGATAGTTCGGTAAGCCTGCTTAATCGTTTAAGATGTTGAAGGCCTTCACAGGTTATCCCTTCCCCCCATGCCCACAGACCGCGCAGGGATTCGTATCTCCTCAGCCGCCTGAGGTACTTATCTGAAAGACCGCCCTTCAGGGCAAGGGGATTCTTTACCTGCCTGAGGATGTGCCAGTAAGCGGTATCTATCTTGACGCTTAAAGCGCCGCTTATGTCCCTGCGTGCAATTTCAGCCTCCTTCCTGTGTATTATGGCCAATTCCCCGCTTTCCTCGGGCGTCAAGTCGACACCTGCTACACGCCCTTCTATCTCGAGAGTTCCGAGCCCCTTTTGATAGTCGATTTCTTCCTGACCAGTCCACAGGAATTTATACCCCCCGATATCGATAAACTTCTCACCCGCTGTCCAGTCGGTTGTCTCGACCCTGAAATCGAAAATCCCTTCCCTGGTGACGGTGAGGAAAGTCCTTTCAACTTCCTGACCCAGGGCAAACGTTCCTGTCAGCAAAACCAAGGCCAACCTGGTAAAATATTTTGTTAAATCTTTCACAGATTCCCTCCATACTATATTATTTTCCTTTAACATACCGCAGAGATAACTACTGTCAAGTAAGATATACTACGGCATCTAGAATCTAACGCGTAATCCGGCAGATAGACGTTCGTAATCTGCTGTTAGATACGGCGTAATCTGCAAATGCATAGAGGTTTCATCCAGTCCCTTTTTCGGCGTCAGATGATAACCGGTCCAAGCACACAGCGGCGGCAGGATTACTGCCGAACCAGCGGCTAATGAGGCCTTCTGCCAGGTGGGGTCCTGGATAGCCATAACCGCGAAGGGAAGGGATGCAAGGCTTCCGGCGTATCCGCCTACGATTGCACCCCAGCTGTGGTGTTCTTCTCCCGCGCCTATTGCAATCGATACAACCCCGGAGGATGCACCGGCAGGTATTAGT
>WJJO01000371.1 GCA_014729665.1 Caldifarciminota bacterium | reverse complement strand
TGGTTGAGAGGTATAAATGAAGGACCCACGAACAGTTATTAAGCACCCTATTGTAACCGAAAAGACGTTGATAGAGCGTGACTTGAAAGGTCAGTATACCTTTGCCGTTACAGTCGAGGCCAATAAAGCCGAGGTGAAAAAGGCTATAGAGGTTATCTTCCACGTTCACGTTACCGACGTAAATATCATGAAGATTAAAGGTAAGCGTAAGCGTCTGGGACGTTTTGAGGGTAAGAGGCCTGACTGGAAGAAGGCGGTGGTGAGGTTGGCTGGTGACGAGAAGATTGAAGAACTGTCAGGAGGCGCCTGATGGCAAGGAAGATATCAAGGGTAAAAAGGTATAAGCCCATAACACCGTCGCGGCGCTTCTACGAGGTTATTGCCGACAAAGATGTTTCCCGGGCTAAACCACACAAGGCCCTTCTGGAACCTTTGCGCAAGAAGGGCGGGCGTAACAACTCGGGCAGGATAACAGCCCCGAGGCGTGGCGGCGGAGAGAAACGTCAATACAGGATAATAGATTTCAAGCGCGACAAGGAAGGGATTCCGGCAAGGGTGGTATCCATTCAGTACGACCCGAACCGAACCGCCAGCATTGCACTGCTGTGTTATCGAGACGGTGAGTATCGCTACATGCTTGCCCCGGAAGGGCTTAGCAATGGTGACGAGGTCGTTTCAGGACCCCAGGCTCCATTAAGGGTAGGAAACGCTCTTCCCCTTGCGCGTATTCCCGTCGGTATCGAGATTCATAATATTCAGATGTTCCCGGGAACTCGCGGTCGCATGGTCAGAAGCGCGGGTTCTTCGGCCCAGATACTGGCAAAGGAACAGGATCAGACCTTTGTTAAATTGCCCTCAGGTGAGGTCAGATTGTTTTCAACCCGCTGCTATGCAACGGTCGGCCGGGTGTCGAACCCGGAACACTCCAAGGTCAGCATGGGGAAGGCCGGACGCAGCCGGCACCTCGGACGCCGTCCCCGTACACGTGCGGTGGCGATGAACCCCCACGATCATCCAATGGGCGGCGGTGAAGGCAAGGCTTCAGGTGGTCGACCCCCGTGTTCCCGTACCGGACTTATTGCAAAGGGCAAGAAGACCCGGAACAAGAAGAAGGCCTCGAGCCGGTTGATTGTCAGAAGGAGGAAATAGTGGGACGTTCAATTAAGAAGGGTCCTTACGTTGACGAGAAATTGTTAAAAAAAGTTATGGCCCTGGATACACGTAAGCAGAAGAAGGTTGTTCGAACATGGGCACGCCGTTCCACCATTCCTCCCGAGTTCGTCGGGCATACCATAGCCGTTCACAACGGCCGGAAGTTCGTACCCGTATATATCACCGAACAGATGGTGGGACATAAACTCGGTGAATTCGCCCCGACCAGAACATTCCGCGGCCATGCCGGAAGCAAGAAAGACGAAGGGAAGGCTAGATGAGCGAAGTAGTTGCACGTGCTCGTTTCGTTCGCGGATCCGCCCGTAAGTATAATCAGATATTCGAGTTGATCCGCGGCAGGCATATAGATGAGGCACTTACGGTACTGAAGTTCCTCAATAAACCTTCCAAGGGGCCGGTTCAAAAGGCCCTCAATCAGGCCATCGCCAACGCGGAGGTTAAGGTAGGAAAGGCGAAGTTCGAGCGGGATAACTACGTCGTGGTGGATGCAAGGGCTGACGGCGGGCCGATAATGAGAAGAATGCGGGCCGCACCCCGCGGGCGAGGAGTCCTGATACGTAAGAGATTCGCTCATCTTACGGTGAAGATTTCAGATGAAGGTTCCCGAATGAAAAAGTCCAACGAGAAGGAAAAGTAATGGGACAGAAAGTTCATCCGTACGGATTCAGATTAGGCTACACCAAAGAGTGGCAGTCACAGTGGTTCGATGAGAAGCATTACGCCGATTATCTTACTGAAGATATCCGCATTAAACGTTACATATACACCAAACTCGCCGATGCGGCCGTTTCCTACGTTATGGTTCGCAGGGTTGGTTCGAAGATCGCGGTAACCATCTCCACGGCACGTCCGGGGATGGTTATCGGGCAGAAGCGTGCCAATCTCGAGGCTTTAACCGAAGAGCTCAAACAGCTCGTTGCAAAACCTGTGAACGTTTATGTGGAGGTCGTCAGGGTACCTGAACTCGAGGCCCGTATAGTTGCCCGCACCATCGCCTCCCAGCTGGAGGGACGTGTGTCTCACCGCAGGGCGATGCGCAGGGCCGTTGCCCAGGCAATGAAGCTGGGCGCCCGCGGTATAAAGGTTGCCGTTTCAGGCCGTCTGGGGGGAGCCGAGATAGCCAGGAGTGAATGGTACAAAGAGGGGCAAATCCCGCTCCAAACGCTGGCCGCAGATATCGACTACGCCGAAGAAACCGCATATACAATTGCCGGGACCGTAGGCGTGAAGGTCTGGATATATAAGGGCGGCACGGTAAATACCTGGAGGAAGTAGATATGTTAATGCCCCGGCGAACCAAGTGGCGCAAACAACAGCGCGGCAGGAGAAAAGGAAAGGCGACATCCGGATCGACTATCGCATTCGGTGATTACGGTCTGATGGCCACCGAGCCTTGCTGGTTGACCGCCCGTCAGATTGAGGCAAGCCGTATCGTTCTTGCAAAGAAATTACGTAAGCACGGGAAGCTCTGGATAAGGGTTTTCCCAGACAAGCCAGTTTCAAAAAAACCCTTAGAGGTCAGGATGGGCAAGGGAAAGGGCGCTCCGGAGTTCTGGGTTGCGGTTGTCAAACCGGGGCGAATCATATTTGAACTCGAAGGACTAAACGATGCCGCGGCACGGTCGGTGCTGAAGGAGGCGTCGAGTAAGCTGCCCGTGCGAACCAGGATAGTAAAACGTGAAGAAGGAATTCATTATGAAGGTATCTGAACTGCGTTCGATGACCAGAGAGGAACTGAATCACGAACTGGGCGAGCTCAGAGAAGAAGAGTTTCGCCTTCGTATCCGCAGGCCTACCGAGGAACTCGCCAATGCCCTGAGACTGCGTTCCATTCGTCGTGATATCGCAAGGATCAATACCATCTTACGGGAAGATAAGCTCGGTATTATAAACCTGCCGCGTAAGAGTAAGGCCCGTGATGAAGGTAAGAAGGAAGAGAAGAAGGCTGAGACGGAGAAGAAGGAAGCCTCGAAGACCAAAGCCTCCTCCTCGAAGAAGGCTGCGGGAACGAAGAAGACAGGCAAGAAAACGACTGCTTCCAAAAAAACCGGGACCGCCAAGAAGGCTAAGAAACCGGCTTCCGGTACCGCAAAG
>WJJO01000370.1 GCA_014729665.1 Caldifarciminota bacterium | reverse complement strand
TTGAGAAAAGAACCAGACAGATAGTAGATTTAACCGAAGCTCAGGCGATGAATATCGACCGTAAAACCAGGAAAGAGATAGCAGAAGAGATGCATTCGTCCGAGGTGGAAGGTACTAAGCTTGCCATTATTGGCGCTTCACCGATAACGAGAATGTTAACCAAGGTAATCCTTGCGATGCGCAAACAGAAATCTGAAACCAGGTTTTATAAGAGCGAGGAGGAGGCACTTACCTGGCTGAAAGAAGAGTCATAATAATGAATCTCAAGGTCGGGCTGAATGGGGAGAAGGGTGCCTTTTTTGTTCGATACAGAGGGGAGATTACAATAGATGATTACAGTAAGGTAACAGATTGGGTCATAGAGATTCCGTCAGACCAGAGACAGTTGATACTCGCTGATATGTCCGGGATACGGGTGACGAGTCTTGACAGGAAACCAGAGCAGCCATGGACAAAAGAATCCAGGTGACATACACAGAAGTTTACTCTCTGCAAGGCTTCGGTAATAGGAGGTTTACCCGTAATAAGGATGATTGCCGAGGCTGTTATCGCAGCTCTGGGACTATCGACGAAAACGGAGATCGTCAAGTTGGATAAAGAAGCTTTATCCTTTTTTAATGGAGATATGCAATGAACTATGAACTGATCTACGATGAAGAATGCAGTGCGGTATATCTCAAGGTAATCAAGATGCTAACCGACAAGGATGTACACCAGATGATGCCAGATGCTGAAAAGATGTTCGACAACATGCCCGCGGGTGTAAAATTCGTGCTTGTCGATACGTCTCCCGATCCGCCCGGGATTTTAGATAAACCTGCACGCAAGACCTTCAAACAGTATGCACAGATGATGAAGGTTGTTGATTAGATCGCTATCTATGCAGCAAAACCGATTGTACGGATGATGGCAAGGGCCGCTGCGGCTGCTTTAGGGAAATTGAAGGTTACCAGGTTCTTCGACGAGAAAAAAGAAGCCCTTTCATGGTTGAAAGGAGAGAAGGCATGAGTAAAAAGAAAGGCGAGTTGGAAGGTTTCAAGCACAGGATGTATGAAAATAACAAGTACGATGTGATTCACATTGAGGTCGTCGGGAGTATTACCCCGGAAGGATATATGGCAATCAATAAAAGGTACAGCACTTGGGAGACCGGTAAGCCGGAAAAGGTAATCATCGATCTTTCCGAGACTGATATGTCTTCGATGGTTCCCTGGGATAGACCCATACGGAAAAAAGTAAAAGATTCGACCGAACAGTTTTCACCCAATGCGAAAGTTGCAGTCATCGGTGCAGACACATCCGCTATTTCTCAACTTGTGATGAAAATTACTTTAAATATCCTCGGAGCGATTAAAACCTCGAAGTTCTTTGATAATGTCGAAGAGGCATTGGCCTGGCTTGAAGGTGAAATAAAGTGAAGAAGACGATATATTCAGAAGCGGGAGAGTTGAGACACGAGGTATATTACGATGATGAAAATGGAGTTGCAAGAATCGTACACTACGATTTGATTTACGCAGACGACGCCCGTGAGTTCCTTAAAATTCTCGAAGTTCTTTACACCGACAAATCACCAAAGCTGTTACTGGACGACTCCTCGAGGGTTTCTGCTGCAAAGATGGACAAGGAGACCAGGCAGATTTTCATGGGGGCAGGGGAGAAGCTAGGGATTGACAAGGTAGCCGTTTTCGGTGCAGATCCCATGACCAGGATGATGTCGAAGATAATCTTTACAATAGCAGGAAAGATTGATTCAACGAAATACTTTAAAACTGAGGATGAAGCGTTAAAGTGGTTGAAAGGAGAAGCGAGTTGATACAGCACAAGATACGGTTCGATGAAGAGCAGGGGATACTGCGTCTTCAAGTACTCGACGATTTTACTCCAGAATCAATCGATGAGATGTTTACTAAGGTAAAGGAGTTGTTTAATGGTAAGGAACCAAAGCTGATTCTCGTCGATATCTCGAAGATGCCGAACCTTTCACTAGATAAAAATACACGTAAACTGCTTCAGGAGAAAGCCGTTCCATTCGACAAGATGGCTCTTCTCGGGGCTACCCCGATTACGAGAATGATGGCCAAGGTAATACTGACGGTACTCGGCAAGTCAGCCTCGACCTATTTTTGCAGAACAGAGAACGAAGCTTTGTCATGGCTGAAAGGAGAGGAATAGAAATGTGGAAAGTGGACAAAAAGAAGCACGAAGCAACACTTAAGGATCATATCCTTACCTATGATCCTAAAGAGAAGATAATGACGGTAAAAATGGTAGGTTCTATGAGTCTTGCAGAGCTTCAGGAAGGATGGAAATTTATCGACGAAATGACCCGTGATTTGGACAAATATCGTTTCCTTGTTGATCTTACCGAGACGAATCCGGTCTTTGATAAGGATTTCAGAGACTACCTTCAAGGCAAGAACTCCGACGAGAGGATATTAAAGATGGCGGTCGTCTTTTCCAATCCGGTAGTAAGGATGTTTGCAAAGGTGATGGCCAGCAAGAGAAAAAAGACGCCGACAGAATACTTCAGGAAAACGGAGGATGCTGTAGCCTGGCTGAAAGGAGAAGAATGAAGAACGAAGTCTGGCTCGATGAAGTTAATCAAGTAGTACGACAGAAACTGATAGATGATGCAATCCTTGAGGAAGCGCCCGAGTATTTTCAAGAGGTTAAAAGGCTTCTGGATTCGCTGCCGCACAGGTATGCTATAGTTGATCTCTCCGAGGCCGCAACAAGAACCATGCTCAACCGAGAAGCCCGTGAGTACATAGTAACCTACAGTGCACCAATGCGATATGAGCGTCTTGCCTATATTAAGGCTTCACCTCCTTTGCGAATAATGGCCAAGATAATGAAGGCCCTTGCCCTGCGAAAGCATGCAGACGACGGTGAGATTGCATTCTTTGCAACGGAAGACGAAGCGCTCCAATGGCTGAAAGACGGGGCTAATGGCGCATAAGATATCCTTCGATTCAGCTAAGGAAGTGGTATACGTAAAGTATACGAA
>WJJO01000369.1 GCA_014729665.1 Caldifarciminota bacterium | reverse complement strand
TTCGCAACCAGGGCACAAATAACCGGAGGATATGAAGTTGTGTAACCGGATTATATCTCGAAAGCTTAGAAGTGTCAAGCTCCCGCCCTCGACCCGTAATAATCACTAACGAGTCCATAAGTTCTCGCGCTCTGGAATCCAGAAAGGCCTTCTGGAAATCACCCAGCATCAGGGTCCGGCTCACGGTCTCCTCCAGCGACGGGTTTTCTTCCTTCAGGAGTGGTACGATGCGGTGACGAATCCGGTTGCGATCGTAGGAAAACGAGATGTTGCTGGAATCCTCGCGATAGGACTGACTGAGCCTTTTAAGATATCCGATTATTTCATCACGCGTACAGCGGATAAGGGGCCTTATATATCTTTCCCTGCGTGCAGGGATACCCCAAAGAAGAGGCTCTACCCTGCCCCGGATAAGTGAAAGAAGAATCCACTCGACGTTGTCCGTGGCGGTATGTCCGAGTGCGGCAAGCTCATACCCCTCTCTTCGGCAGACCTCATTCAATCTCTCGTATCTCAGCCTGCGGCCCGCCATCTCCATAGAGACGGCTTCCTTTGCGGCATAAGCCGATACATCCTCCCTGAAGGGGTAAAAGGTTAATCCTAGCTCCCCTGTCAATTTCCGGACGAACTCCTCGTCAGCCAGGGCTTCATCTCCTCGAAGGCCGTGGTTAAGGTGAAAGACCCCGAGCCTTGGAATCTTCAATCTTTCCCGTCGGGAGTGAAGGAACCGGAGCAGTGCAATCGAATCCGCCCCTCCCGAACATGCAACGAGGATGCTTTGGCCGGATTCATAACCGCACTCTGAAATAAAGGTCTTTGTCGCTTTCTTAACAAAAAACACAGGTTACTTGAATACCAGGAGTAAAACCAGACTAACTAGACCTATTCCGAAGCAGTAGAATGAAAACATCCAGAACCTCCTGGAAATGACCACCCTTTTTAACGCCCACAGCGCAAAGAAACCGACAGCTGCACTTGAAACGAAACCCATAATACCGGGCAGTGGCGAGGCGAATACCGAGTCGACTCCTATCCCTGTCTCATCGGAAATCTTAATAAGGTCTAAAAGCTGAATCAGTGCCGCTCCTGCAATTGCCGGGATGGACAGAAGGAAGCTGAAATTAAAGGCCTTAAGTGAAGCAATCCCCAGAAGAAGGGCTGTGGCAATGGTTAATCCCGAGCGAGAAAACCCCGGCATTATTGCGACCGCCTGGGCGATTCCTACCAGTATGGCATCGGATAAACCGAACCCCCTTTCACTGTCCCGACCCCATCGGGTAGCGAGAAGTAATGCCCCGGTTCCTACGAAGAAGAAGGCCACATAGATAGGTTTGTCCGTGAATACCGACTCTACATAATCTGCGGCAATAAGACCGACCAGGGCTGCGGGGATACTGGCAATCACCAGATAGAGGACGAGTCTCCATCCGTCCTTACGTCTTTCTTTCTCCGATGCAAACATGTCCGCGAATAATCTGCCGATCCGTCGAGCCATGAACACAACCGATGCAATCAGTGTTCCCACGTGCAGGGATACGGTAACGGCAAGCGCCTCATGCTCTATACCGAATAATTTCTCACCCAGGAGAAGATGCCCTGATGATGATATGGGCAAAAATTCGGTCAATCCCTGAACAATCCCTAATACTAACATCTTCCAGGTCATTAAAACTCCTAGTTTAGAACTCCCAGTAAAGGCTTGCTTGAACCCGAGGCCTCACCGCAGTCGAATCGGTGACGTGGCCAAGATTGTTAACCCTTTCCAATCTCGCCTTTAATGAAATATAGCTGCGTCCCAGGATTATGTACTTAAGTGATGCTTCGCTTCCCAGATGGACCTCTATGACCCCTGATGGAAAAGGCGGATGATAGGTTTCATAGTCGTGCGCACCGTCGTCTGCAAAATCCCGCCACACATCCCCCTCGCCGTGACGTTCTGCGAATCCTTTTAATTCCAGCTCGATGCGGGGGATGATGCGCCAGGCAAGGGTAAATCTTAAGCGATCGGCGTCAGGCCCCAGGTCATCACCTATAATACGCCCCCTGAAGGTATAGTTCTGGTTATCGTGGCGTTGGGCGTAGGTCCATTTCATAATGCCGGTATAATCCGCCCTCATATCGATCTCAGTACCGAATACCGACACCAGCTCCCCGCCTATGGTGCCGCCCAGTTTATGCGGCCCAGTGGCGGGTTCGTATGCAAAGTCATCGACCAGGAACTCACCGTACAACCTTAACCAGGGGGGAAACAGAACGGTAGCATCCACCGCCCAGAGGATATTTTCATCCTGCTCCTTATTCCACTGCATGAAGTAGTAGAAGGCGGTCGGTGCAAAGAGATAGGGGAGTATATCGTTGGTGTCGGCTGACACGATAACCTCGGAAAGGCCCAGCTTCCAGCGCGGAGCCGAGTACTCGAACCGGTGCATTACGAGACGCTTGTCTGTCTGGAGCCAGGAAAAAAAGGTGCTGAAACGGACACCCTTCCACTTCAAGGTATAAGCCGCGTGATCTAATCCCCAGGGTTGGGTTGAAAGAAGCAGACCGCCGTCAGGAACAGGCCCGACCTTTAACTGTGAGCGTCCTGTCTGGACGTGCAGCCAACTGAAATTGAAATCCAGCCGTGCGTCCGGCACCTCTGCATATACAGGTCTTTCCTCTCCTCTCCACGACTTGGCATCGAACACTGTATCCCAAGAGGGGGCATAGGTTAACCGGTGGGTAGCAAAGAATGAGGCGGGACCGATTCCTCCGTAGTAGCGTATTTCAGGGCCTGCACGCAGGGAGTCCGGCATGCGGTATGATACCTTGACCGCACCCCCGAGGTTGAAGGATGCATCATCGCCTTTGAGTTTTAAGGCAGGCACCCAGCGGGAGTCAGGCACCGGAAGGATTAGCCGTTCCAGGTCGAAGATATCGGCATCTGAAAGCGCGGGTCCGTTCCCTTCTTGTACTGCACTGGACAAATCACCGACTGTGTAGGGACGAGTGTCCGGAAGCCCCTGAAGAATCCCCTTTGTCTCCAGTCTGTCTATAACCTCGTATGCCGGATCATTCAGCGGAACGAAATACGAAAAAAACAAGGCAACAATCAACAAACTCAACCTCCAAGCCTAACTTTAATCTCAGGTAGAAAAATGTCAACAGCCGAGTTACGGATGGAAATGCACAGAAAAGTTGTTATGGGAATGCAAATTCACATACAATATAAGAAGGTAGTATTCAGATTCAGGATTTGTCAGACTTCCATCTTTTGAACTGATTTCTTAGATCCGTTATCAGATTCTTCAATGAACTATCAACTTTTCCTGTAATTCTCCTCAAATTCATAGCTTCCACAATATCCCCGGCATACTCCATTCCACCCAATATAGGTGAAGTTCCTGTCTCTCTAACCGCTTGAGATAGAAGCTGTTTATAACGATCCTTATCACATTTCTGATCAGGTGCGTTGCAACCTTCACCTAATACCTTCTTAAATGCTACTGAATCAACAAGAAGCCAACGTTCAATATGTGGATCTGGTAATGCAAGAACAACAAAACCTTTAATATTTTGGGTAACCCCATCAATCTCATTCCTACACTCTACTAGTTTATGGCAGTTAGTATCAATTGCAACTACAAGAAGGTCTGGGAGATGTTCCTTGTCTCGTTGAAGTTGTCTTATGAATATTGTCAACTTTGATATTACCTTTCCATGTCCTTCCGTAGCACTAAATGACCTTATATTGATGTCTACCTGATACTCTTCTGCAAAACGTTCTAACAATGCTTGAAGAAAAGCTTCGTGACCATAATCCTCAACGAAAAGGTATACGTTATGAATCAAAATCTCCTCTTAATATCCGTTCTGACTTAGAAAGTATCTCCTCCCCGCATAAAGCTTTCTCTACATCTTTTTTCCGACCCAAAGGCCCCCACGTTGAAAACGGTTCTATGCTCGAATATCCGTTTCTTCGAGTACAAACATATAGAGAATCATCTGGTATATTCTCAATCAATAGAGGTGAATGAGTTGTAGCAATTAATTGCGTTCCACTCGTAAATGTTTTTAAATATTCTGCTATTAACTGAATTCTCCGAGGATGCACTCCATTCTCAGGTTCCTCAAATCCAACTAAAGCTGGTATTTCTTTAGCACCTCTCAAAGCAAGAAGACCTAACACACGTAAAGTACCTTCTGAAAGTAAACGTGCTGAGATAGGTGTATTCCGCTCAACAAGTCTTAATTCTGCTTCCCCCAACTCATTTACCTCTACTTGAATACCATTAATTGTAGGGATAATCATAGCAATGGCTTTCTTTATGGCTTCAAACTGCTTCTCGTCTACGGCTTGCAAGGTATTTAAAAAGGCGGCCAAGTCCTCACCCATTAATCCTATATGACGAACTTCCTTCACCGGATTTGCAGCACGCATACGTTCACGTGGCTCAAGATAAAAGAATTGCCAACTGGCGAATTCCTGCCGCATCGCATTCACGTGCGGATAATAAGGAAGGTATGGAGCAGTTGATAGAACGGTGTGATCAAGGCCAACCTCGAAATAAGTAGGGTGAGCTTGCTTCTCCATCCGCAAACTTAACCGATTCTCCTTCGTCCTCTCCAAAAAAGGGTTTCTGCTAGTCTTTGGTTCACCGTTTGTCTTCAGCGCCTCCAAACGTTCATCAATTACGCGGAGTAACCCACCAGCCTGTGGTCGGATTTCTATTTTTACACTGTATCTTAAAAATCTTTCTCTCACTAATGATAACTGTTTTACATCTGGCAACTCACCTGTCGGTTTCCTTCTCATTTCAATGATTTGGTTATTTAGAGAATCCATAAGTAAATTGGAAAGCTCCACATCTACTTCAAGACTAAAAGAAACACTAGTATTTGATAACAATCCCTTGAGTCCTTGTGATCCAAATGTAAAAGATTCCATAGGTTTACCTCGATAAGGAGGTTCAAAAGCATCTTTGAGTGTAGGGCTAGTCGCAATCCTTGATAGAAGCTGCAGAGCATCCAAAAAGTTACTTTTACCTGCTGCATTTGGCCCCATAAGGACAGACAGGGGTGTTAATTCTATCTCCGCATCCTTAAAAGACTTGTAACCCTTGATCTTAATCCTTTTTAGCATCGCAATTTCTCCTAACGAAGTATCCTTGAAATTATCTGTAAGTCAAGTTTCACCTTCATCGTATACCTTAAAGGTTTACAATTTCATTAAAGTTTGTTATGCTCATCAACAGTTTCAAAAATCCACACCGAGCGACATGTGCAGCTTTGCCTGGTTCCATGCCCCGTTCCAGGGCAAGGCCGCGTCTAGTTTTAACAAACCAACAGGTGTGGCAACAGAAAAACCCAAACCGTATCCTGCAGCCGGCCCTTCGTCCGCAATCCAGCCGATATCCGCTAAAGGATAGATGTAGAATTGCTCACTCCCCCATCGCAGTTCCTGCCTGGAGGATATTACCCATAAAGACCGGAACTCCTCTTCAGCGTATCCCCTTATCGAACGTGCACCGCCAACGGGAATCAGTTCCGCATCGACAAGCGAATCTGTCGAAGAAACCAGTCCTGCCGAAGGCTCGATGTGGAAGGAAAAGAGCCAGAATATGGGTAACGATACCGTAAGCCTGGCGGTCGCATTGAAGTAAACCGCGCTTTCCAGCGTCCTTCTTTCACCCGCCTTAAGGTTTAATCGAAGGGAACCGGCTTCAAGCCTGGTTGTCGCCAGATTCTTACGGATGTTTATAGTGTCGGTACGTGTTCCTTCGTATACGTAGCCTAGTCCGGCCTCACCCGAACCCGTCTCGAAGAATACCTCAGTCCCGGCCTGGAAATGATAGGATATCGAATCAAAGCTGCGGAACGAACCGGCAATCCCTGCGCCGAAAGGCAGATGGAAGATGTAAGGG
>WJJO01000368.1 GCA_014729665.1 Caldifarciminota bacterium | reverse complement strand
GGGAGTAGTAGGTGAACGGGTTATGAGCATCCAGGAGCGATGTAAGGTACTCGGCCGAATCCGGGGCAAGCCAGATACGGAAGAACAGGGCGACGTCGAAATCCAAAGGAACACCACCCGCGATGGCCTTCCTTGCACTTACCGTATCGGCTTCAGCCAGCCACAGCACCAGCGCACGGTGCCCCAACTCGTCGTCTTCGAGTTCAAAAGCCCCTTGGGCGGCGAGTTCTGCCGCTTCCAGATTCTTCCCGTCCTGCTGAAGTATGGTCGCCCGGCGTTCCCAGGCCTCCTGCTTATCCTTCTTCGACGTCGCGGTTTCTGCTACGTCTGCGAGAACCCCAAGAGCCTCGGTCTTCCTGCCGAGTTTGAACAGCGCCTTTACGTAAAGGAAGCGTGCATCAGTCTCGGTAAGTCCGCGAAGTTCATTTGCGGCTTCCTGATATTTCCTCTGTCTGTAGAGTATCCGTCCTCTTTCCCACCGGCACGAGGATGCAGGATATCCCATATCCCGGGCTTTTGAGAAGAGGGTGAGGGCCGAATCGGCGTCGATAGATGCAAATGCCTGAGCTGTCAGGAAGTACTCGTCTGCATTCTGCGGCTTAATCTCCTTAGCTGCCTGGAGCGCTGCCCAGGATGAAGGGGACTCCTCCAGAAGTTTCAGCTGCGCGCTGCGTTTCTTACCCCCCTCGCCTGTAATCGTGTACAACCTTACCAGAGCGGCCAGTCTCTCGGATTGATAAGGAAGACTTTCTATTGCCTTCTCTATTTCTGCATACACTCCTTGCTCGAACATCAGATCCACCAGGAGCCTGCGCTGGGTGTTGGTCGGATGTTTCAATGATTGAAGAAGGGCTAAAGCACTGTCTGTGTTGCCTATGTCGGCATGGACTTCGGCAAGGCGCCCCCGGGCGACCTCGCCCAGAAGTTTCTCGGCTTCGGCGTAAAGCATTCGGGCCGAGTCACGTAGCTCCATCCTGAGTGCGGCCTCTGCCCGCAGAAGCGGTGATGCATCACTGATACCCAGGATCTTTTCGTACTCCCCCAACCTCCAGTAGACTAACCCCTTGTATTCAAGTGAATCGAACCAGGGCTTTGCCCTTAGACCCTCGGCGTACGCTAAACAGCTGTCCCATTGGCGGGCCTGATAGAAGACCACGTACAGTCTTGACTCGATCTCAGCCCTCTGGTCTTCCGCATCCGCCAGCGCCCATGCGTGACGGTAGTATTCAAGCGCGTTCCAGTACTCCCCCAGTGCCAGGGTGCTGTCCCCCTTATGCATCTGGATACTGCGAACGTCCACCAGTACCTCGGTCCCGCGCGGAGCACAGGCGAGTAGAAGTCCAAGGAGGATGATGGCTACGATACACTTAATGAAAAAACCAGGATCAGGTTCTGCAGAAACTATACAACTTTCCCCTCCCCCTGCGATTTTCTGAATCGCCGTCCCCCTCCCCCAGGAGACTGTCGGATAAGTTCGACTATCCGCAGATTGACGCCGATTTCTAAAAAGAGGGGTTTTGTAAGCTCTTTCCTTACTTGTTTTACATCTCTGAGTTTTTACTGCTCTGTGTCTCTGTGCCTCTGTGGTGGCTTTTCCGACAAACTCCCAGGGAGGGGGAGAACGTGTGGTCTCAGTTTCTGCGGAAACGTCTCGCGCCGAACAGGTCGACTTCACAGTACCGTATTCTTTCAATCTTCTACCGCAAGAGAACGACTGCTAGGAGTTCTACCGTGAGGAAAAAAACTATAGGGAGTTCTACCGTGAGGAGAACGACTGCAAGGAGTTCTAATCTGCAATCTTAGAATCTTCAATCTTCTAATCATCGATCAAGACCTACCCCGATTTCGGTCTCCAAAGGCTCATCCGCATTCAGTCCCGGCTGGAACCATGATTTGTTGTTGCGGGCAGGCTTGTCCTCGGGATATGTATCGGAACCCCCTCCGGTATCGAGGAATATCCCGGCGCATATCAAACCGTCGCGCAGACCGCCCCTGGAGCCGATGTTCGCTAGTCCCAGTGTAGTCTTTGCGGTTACGTTGTAGGTATCCTCACCCTGACGGTCCCAGAAAATACCTATTCCCGAGGCATTGCCTCCGCCCAAAGAAAGGTTCGGGGCGTTGTATATGTCGTTGCCTTCCTCCTCGAGGAGGTAACCGACCGTGAAGTCGTGCCCCGCGCCCTGGGCCATGTTCTTCTCCGCCGAGTACTCATCATTGCCGCCGACATCGTTGAGAACACCCACCGCAAAGTGGGCGCCGGAACCTTGAACGTACCATACGCCGGAGTAGATATCGTCCCCGGACTTGTCCGTTAACAGCCCGACACCGTACCAGTAGCCCGCGCCCTGGGCGAATACACCGGCGTCGTAGATATCGTCCCCGCCACCGTCGGCCAGGACTCCAACCCCGCCCGCAAGGGAGCGGCCGTCCGTAAAGTCGGCCCGCTTGCCGAACCCGAATCCCTGTGCCATATTGGCATTGTGATCGAGAGACTGCGGCGAGGGGAAAGGAACTGAGTCGTTCCGGGCGATGTAGAAGTCGTCACCGGCCATATCCAGAAGCAGGCCGCATCCCTTAGTGAAGCCGTATCCCTGGATGCCGCGAAAGCCGCGGTATGTATCTGCGCCCTCGACATCGGTGAGAATGCCTGCGCCGAATACACCCGCGCCCTCGCAGTTGGCATAGCCGTCGTAATTGTCATCACCCGACTTATCGTAGAGAATTCCGATGCCGAAGAGCCCTCCGCCTATTCCGGGACCGTTGCTCTTGTAAAGGTCGTTGCCGCCCAGGTCGACAATCATCCCTGCCCCCAAAATCCCTGCGGCTATCGAGGGTTCGAATCCCTCGTTCATGTAGCCGTCGTCGCCTGCAAGGTCGATAACCACACTCAAAGGGTGGCCTGCGTCCCAATTAGCGCCTGCACGGCCGTAGGAATCGTCACCGCCGGTCTCGATGAGCAGGAGATAATCCTTCTTGGAGTAGTAGTCATCACCCTTGCCTGCAATCTTGATTGTACCGTAAGGTGTCTCGAACTCCATCCGGTGATTTTCTAACTCCATTGAATCAAGTACCGGCAACACCGAATCCAGAACCATAGCAAGGTCCTCGAGGCCTGCGTAAAGAAGCGAGTACTCAACCCTGTGAATACACTCCTCAACGAAGTAGTAGTCTTGGGCAGACATCGTCGTATCGTCACCTGCGTAACCGAGTGCATTCGACCACAAGCGTTCCAATTCATCGGCTGAAAAGTCCCGGAATGCCAGATTCCTGTACTCAATTGCCTGGGCGCACGCAAGAAGAAGTACCGAGAACACCCCCTCGAACTCGTCTGACCAGACAGGCGTCATAAAATCGTAGATGACGTTTTCGTTGCCTGCGACACGGTTAAGCTCATCAAGGGCATAGAAGAATTTATCCTCTTTCCCGGCAAGGGCTTCCTTGAAAGCCGGGTAGGGATGCTTAATAAGTCCGCGTCTTACCGCTGCGTCCGTCCTTAAGGAAACGAAGAACACCCCCTTCGAAATACTTTCACCACCTTCGAAGAGCTGGTGCACGAACAGTTTGTTGTAGTAAGGTATCTCCAGCGGTCTGTTTGCCAGTAAATCGAACAATCTCAAGCGGTGCGGACCGCCGCCGTAGAGGTCCATGAGAGGCCGGTCGAAGTGCACGTCCTCACGCGTCAGGCCGCCTTTTTCAAGGACTTCGTCTAAAGGATCACGTGCGGCTGAAATAAATATTGTAAAGGTTAAGAATGATATCAAAAAACATTTCAAGCAAGCCTCCTAGGTTTGCCCATTCTAGCGGCGATAGTGCCGAAGTCAAGGGATTTTCCCCACAGAGAGCGCAGAGGTTACGGAGATTTAAAAATTAGAGCTCCCTGCGGTCGCTCTCCTTCCGGTCAAAGATTGTAGCCATGGATAATATAAATGACACGGATTGTTAACCCTCGAATCCGTGATTCGAATAGAACCGATCGAAGGGCGGTTCTATCTGTGGTTAATATTCTGTTGACATTCCACCTAGGTTCGGTTAAGCTTAGTCCTTACCTGATGAAAGGAGTTGTGGATGCTGACAGTTGAAGGAATTGAGAAAAAGACCGCGGTAATTGGTGTTGTCGGGATGGGTTACGTGGGTCTTCCCCTTGCCCTGACATATGCGGAGGAAGGCTTTAAGGTTATTGGATACGATATAGATAAGAAGAAGGCCTCATCGATCAAGGCCGGCAAGACCTATATCAAGCATATTTCATCTGAAAGGATTCAGGATGCTGTCAAGAAGGGAATGGAGTGTACGGCAGATTTTACACGTATTCCTGAGGCCGACGTATTGCTCGTCTGCGTACCCACCCCTCTGGACGATCATCTCCAGCCCGATTTATCATTTATAACAGGAACCGCCGAACAGATAGGTCCATACCTCAAGAAGGGCCAGCTTATAGTTCTCGAATCCTCATCCTTCCCCGGAACCACAGAGGAGATAATGCGGCCCGTGCTGGAAGAGAAATCCGGACTCACTGCGCATAAAGACTTCCACCTGGCCTACTCCCCCGAGAGGGAGGATCCGAATAATCCTCGCTACACGACCAAGAATATCCCCAAGGTCGTCGGGGCAAACTCAGAAAAGAGCCTCGAACTTGCAGTAGCCCTTTACGAAGCCGCCCTCGATGAGGCAGTGCCCGTATCCTCAGCCGAGGCCGCAGAGGCTACTAAGATTTTCGAGAACGCCTTCCGCGGAGTGAATATAGCGCTAGTCAACGAGATAAAGGTCATCCTCGATGCCATGGGCATCGATGTCTGGGAGGTAATCCGGGCCGCATCCACAAAGCCCTTCGGTTTCATGCCCTTCTACCCCGGACCCGGTCTGGGCGGACACTGCATCCCCATAGATCCCTTCTACCTGACCTATAAGGCCCGGGAGTTCGAGATTCCGACCCGGTTCATCGAACTTGCAGGCGAGATAAACACTAATATGCCGCGATGGGTAGTCGATAAGGTAATGAACGCTTTAAACGAGAGAAAGAAGGCGCTCAACGGTTCACGGGTTTTGATCGTGGGCCTTGCCTACAAGAAGAACGTCGACGACATGCGAGAGTCACCCTCACTGCGCCTTATAGAGCTGCTTTTAGAGAAGGGCGCATCGGTAGATTATCACGACCCTTATCTGCCCAAGGTGCCTCGAACCCGCCGTTACAACTACGATATGACGAGCGTCGAGTTGACGCCTGAGAATATCTCCTCTTACGATGCGGTTCTCATCGCTACAGACCACGACAATGTGGATTATGATTATCTTGTCAAACACGCCCAGCTCGTAGTTGACACCCGCAACGCAACAAAGGATATCAAAGAAGACCGGGACAAGATAGTAAAGGCGTAGGGCGCCACAGAGATACCGAGACACAGAGTTTAATCCGTAAGGCGATTAGCTTCGCTGCTTCGCGTCATCATTCGTCCTTTTTTCTATCCGCATTTTTTTTGGTCGATTTACTTAGGTGAGTTCGTCATTGGATATTCTCGATACCAACATCT
>WJJO01000367.1 GCA_014729665.1 Caldifarciminota bacterium | reverse complement strand
GTATTATATCTTTCTGTCCAGGGTCCCCAAAAAAACTCGAAGTGTTTTTGTGGGGTTAATTCTCGCTCCACGCCCATTTGAGCCTTGCCGTAAGTGAACCAAGGGTCATAACCGTTTTTATCAGTGCCGGGCGGTGGTAAGAATCATTCGACAGGTAGAACAGGAGATTCCCCCCTGAACCGAACGAGCCCTTTCCCTCTACGTCGGGTACGTACTTGGTACACATAAGACTTCCGGTTGAAGATGATGACGTTCTAACCGCGACCTCCTTTACTGCCCTTACCGTGGCCTGCTCGGTTATCCTGTCGGCGTGAAGAACCGCCAAGGTTTCCTCACCCACATCGAGCGGGTTCAGGCGGAAATAGTAGTAGATAGAAACTACATCCAGGGTACCGGGCGGCAAGGGGAAGGAGGCGCCGTCCTCGTAGATGATCCTGTCGCCTTCCCAATCAAACCTGACCCTTATTATGGTATCGTAGTTGGTCTCGTGCATCCTTTTCTCGAAGTAAAGCACCTTGAACGAATCCTTAGTTACATATGAGATGAGGGTGTCGTTAAGGGTGAACAGCCAGTCCATGCTTTCAAGCGAGTTCAGAATCGACCTGAAACGGTAGCAGGGCTGATCCTGATAAGTGGTTTCTGTTAATATGAGCTTCATGGTGCCCGCGTGTATCGGCCCCAGGTGAACGTCGTAGGCTAAGACCTCCTTTGAGGGCAGGGCGGAAAGCAATAAAAGCAACAGTATCTTCATCTTACAATAGTCTAGCAACAAAACCGAGGTTGTCAACTTTATACCCCGTTCGGATGCTTCGCATCTGAATGGGGATTCTGCAAGGGATGCTGTTTATTGTCCTTGGTTGACACTGGTTTTTTTTCTACTAGACTTATGTTTCGATTACAGGTCAGCATATATCATGTTTGATGCTAGCCTGTAATGATCGCAAAGCAGTATAAAAGGTTAGCGTACGGCGCAAGCCGATGTTAACATGACAAGTCGCAAAAGAATATGAGAGGTTAGCGTACAGTGCGAAGCACTGATGCGACCTCCAAATTGTTTTACAATTTGGAGGGTTAGCGTAACTGGCAACGCAGCAGACTTGAAATCTGCCGCCCCTTGACCGGGGCTTGGGGGTTCGAGTCCCTCACCCTCCGTTTAAATGCTCCTTTTTGTCTAAGGCAAAAAGACCGCAGGCTGGTTGACTACAGTCATCCAGCTTTTTTTGTAGCCGTTAAAGGTCAATTGAAATTCCATATGTAACAACCCGTGGTTTCTTGCGTCTAAGCTAATGATAATGAATAAAGGAGGCAACGTGATACCTAAGAGAGGAATCGTTTCTTTCGGGCTTGGACTTTTAGCCTTCATGTACTACTTTATAGGACCCAAACACGTAGGCAGGTACGAGGTTCCGGTCTGGATATACATCGTAGGTTGGTTGTGCTGGGCCGCGGCCTTAGTATCGGTGCTTCTGGGCGTAGAGAGCTTAATACGTGAGAAGGGCAAGAGCGTCATCTGGACCATAGCAGGGCTTATCCTCGGCGGTCTGGCTCTGCTGATTCTTTTGACATGGCTTTCCTGTGCCGAGCTTCCGCCGCCTGTGTGATATCAGAAAACCGGAATTTACGGGAATCCTCGGTCGCACGGCTGAGGATTCCCTCTTCTATGAAACCTAACCTTCATACTTACGTCTTAATTGATATGTGTCTGCTTGACAGGTTCAAACCGATGCATAGATTATTGAAACAAACAGGAGAGAATTTATGAAGAAGTTAGTCTTAACCGCGTTAGCGCTCGTTATGCTTATCGGTTGTACCAACCAGCGTCCACGAGGCATCAGGAATTGCGAGTTTTACCTGGCGGATATGAAAACAATAGAAAGGGAAATGACCTATGCCAAGGTTGAGATGCTGATAGATGCAACCAATCCGAACGGGGTCGAGGTCATTATCGACAGGATGATATTCGATTTATACGCAAACGGTCAGAAGATTGGAAGCGGGGCGACCAGCTTCCTGCAGAGTATCCCGCCCGGCGAGTCGGTCAAGCTCAAGGGGAAGATGTCCATAGACTACGTCTCAGGCATCATGTCCATGTGGAATATGCTGCATTCCTCCTCGGTTTCATACAGCCTGGGCGCAAGGGTCTATTACGAAACGCCCCTGGGCAACTACTACCGCCACTCCACAATCTCCAGTGCAGGTTTTACCTTCCCGAACCTGATGCCCGATTTCGACTAGTAACCCTTATCAACGATATTTCAGGCCGCGGCTGAGGCCGCGGCTTTTTTTTAGGACGCAGGATTGAACCCGAAAACGCGTTGTGTTGACATGGACAGGTTAGGGGTCTATAGTTTATTATGGACTACAGAGGACCGATAATCAAGGAAGAAGGCGGTCTGGGCAAGGGGTGTCTGATTGCCATCATCGCCGTGGCTTTAGCCGTTGTGGTTGCCGTCGGGCTTTTCTGCAGTTGTATCCTTTTCGGGGACTGAAGGCCTGGGAAATCCGACTACCTTATCCCTTTGGGGATATACAACTCCTCGAAACAGCGCACCGCGTAGTTATCGGTCATACCCGAGATAAAATCCAACACCACCTGGGCGGGTTCTGCATCCTGCTCACATTCGGTGTAGCGTACGAAGTAGTCCAGTTGGGTAAAGACATTCGGCTTCGGGTCCTCCGTCTCCTTTCCCTTATCCAGATGCTCGTACAGCCGATGGAAAAGGAGTTTGAGGATCCGGTGTGCGTTCTCGCTGTACCGCTTTACCCTGGGGTTCAGGTAAACCCGCTCGTAGTTGAACTCGTAGAGTGTCCTGACCGCCTTGTTGATGGAATCGCTGAAGCCGACCGCTTTCGGATGTTTGATGTTACCTTCGATCATATCCTCCACAAGGGCGCCTATTATCTTGCCGTTGGTAGTACCCAGTGTGTCTTTGACGATCTTCGGGATATCGTCTTCGGTGATGAGATGCGCCCTGAGTGCGTCCTCGAGGTCTCGTCCCAGGTAGGCTACACGGTCTACCACCCGGACTATACAGCCCTCCAGAGTGGCCGGTCTGTCCCTGCCCCGCCTGGTTTCGTATAGGCTTGCCGGGTCCTTGCCCGTATCAGGCTCCACAAGTGGTTCGGCTGTTTCCCCGTAATGGGATACGATTCCGTCGCGCACCTCGAAGGTAAGGTTCAGCCCGGCCTTTTCCTTGCCTATGAGCTTGGCCAGATAGTCCACTGTCCTTAAGGAATGAAGCTCGTGCTCGAAGGAAAACCCGTACCGTTTAACGACCTCGTTAAGAGCCTTTTCACCCTCGTGCCCGAAAGGGGCGTGGCCCAGGTCGTGCCCAAGGGCGATTGCGTTGACAAGGTCGGTATTCAGCCCAAGCGCCCTTGCAACCGTCATGGAGATGGAGGCGACGTATAAAGCGTGCTCCATCCTGGTGGCTATGTGGTCGTTTTCCGGCAGCAGAAAGACCTGGGTCTTGTGACGCATCCTTCTGAACGAAAGGCTGTAGAGGATGCGCTGGCCGTCTCGTTCGAACACGGTGCGTACAGGATCAGGGGGTTCGGGGTTCAGCCTGCCCTTGGAGTTATTGGAAAGGGTTGCATGGGGGTGGAAGAATATCTTGCGTTCGAGCTCTTCGCGGCGTTCGCGGATGGTTTGCTTCATTCAACAGTCTATTGATAGCTAAGGGTCAGTCAAGCCTATAAAACCAGGCATGGAACGCACCATCTCAGGGTGCCATCACCCCGTATTTAACGACTCGCAAAGCAAGTCGTAGGTGCCACAGAACTGTTGACAAAGATACAAAAGTGTTTACAATTGTTCGTATGATACTATCCACCGATGCAGATAAGCGAAGATTAAATGGTGGATTTCTTGACCAAATATACGATCACGACGAACTTGACAAGGTTGACGACTTGACTATAATGACAATGAAGCTTTTGATGAGCTTCCCAAAAAGTGTAGAATGTTTTGAGCCCCCAGCGAGGGGGCTCCCTGTTTTTCATATAATCCAATGAGAGATTATCTTAAGACAGTTGTTTTCATTGATGGTGAGAATCTTCACTATAATCTCAGGTCGTTTGAATTTCGAGAGGAACACTCAAAACCATTTCACCTTTTACCTCAATATATTAACTGGGAAAAATTCTTCAAAGCCCTTTTAGATAAAATAAATGATGGAAGTAACATTAAACATTTCCTTCATAGAATCTACTGGTATGTTATTGAGAGAATTTCGGCATATCGTGAACCTGGCTCTGATAAATTAACGAGAGCAGTTAGGAAATGTCAGGAACTTTCCAAAACTAAAATAGTAGATTCAGAAAAGGTTCAAGAACTTGCCAAGGAATGGCATTCGACCTTAAGCGAGAAAATACGGCACAGGCGAGATGCACTACATACTGTCCTCCAGACTCACACGGATTTTCTGCAGTTTAAATATGTTGGGAAATTGGCTGTCGATCCATTTAAGGTTCGAAGATGTGAAACCGATTCCTCAGAACCTACTGGATACGCTTATGATGGTACGATTCATTCTGAAAAGGGAGTAGATATTGCTTTAGCGGTTGATATGGTTAGTTTGGCATCTGATTACGACGTTGCTGTTTTAGTC
>WJJO01000366.1 GCA_014729665.1 Caldifarciminota bacterium | reverse complement strand
TTACCGAGGTGCCCATCATCAAGGCGTTTACCGAGATGGGGATGGGCCAGGGACCAGCACTGGCACTCCTTTTAGCAGGCCCCGCGCTTTCCCTTCCCAATATGCTGGTCATCCGACGCATAATGGGCTGGGGCAGGACTTTAACCTACATCGGACTGGTGGTGGTGATGGCAACGTTGACCGGATGGCTTTATGGTGCAATTATTCAATAGAAAAGAGAATTAAAATGCCGTGGTTGACAGGTTTTCCCCGCAAGGAAGTTCCGTGGTTTCCCACTATAGATGCAAAGAAGTGCGTGGGGTGCGGGATGTGCATGAACTGCGGAAAAAACGTTTACGACTGGGTCGAGGGCAAGGCTGTAGTAGCACGGCCGTACGACTGCGCGGTCGGATGCTCGACCTGCGCCGCGCTCTGCCAGGGCAAGGCCATAAGCTTTCCCGAGGTCGGTCCGGTTCGAGCCATATACGTCCGTGAAAAGATATGGACAAAAGTAAAGGAGCAACTTGTTGAACAAAGCAAAATACCCTCACAAGAGGGTGAATAGAGAGGTGAATTAGTGGAAAAGAAAACCAGGAATATCATTCTTATCGTGGTTTTGGTCGCATTAGTGACGGCAGTAACCGCAATCGTTTTAGTAAAAGGCAACGCCAATAAAACAAGCTCGGTAGCGGCTGACTCTTTAGCGCAAGATAGTGTTTATATGGATACAGGGGCAACGGCTACAGACTCCATAGTACAAATAGATTCGGCGACCGGTGAAGTCGTGGTTGTGAAGCAACAACCTGAACCCGACTACCTGGTCATGGTCAACGGGCGTAAGATTACCGAGGACTACTTCAACGAACGGGTTGGCAAACTGATGGCCGACGGCCAAAAGACTGTAAGGGAGCACCCAAAGGGTTTCCTTGATCAGCTGGTGACCGAGGAGCTTTTGATAGCGGAGGCAGAGCGAAGGGAACTGGGCGACCGGGATGAGCAGAACCCTACCGACCTGATCTATGCCCTTGAAAAGGATGTAACCTCCTCTATAACGGTATCGGATGCGGAAATCCGAGCCTACTACGACGAGCATAAAGAGGATATGCAGGGCATGACGTACGAACAGGCCAAGGACGGGATAGGCGATTTCCTTCGGAACCAGAAGAAGACCAACGCCTTCAATGAACTGCTTACTTCTCTTAAATCGAATACTGAAGTCGCCTGGAACAACCAATGGCTCGCTCGTCATACCGCCGATGATCCCTTAAGCAGGGCGCTTTCTACAGGCCGTCCCGTAGTCGCCGACTTCGGCCAGAGCTCCTGCATCCCGTGCAAGAAGATGCTACCCATCCTCCAGGAGCTTCAGAGCGAGTATCACGGCAAAGCCGAGATCCTCATACTGGATACCCGGGACTATGGCGGTCTTGCAGGTTCGGTCGGGGTCAGGGTCATACCCACCCAGATATTCTACGACCGCAACGGAAACGAGGTGTACCGCCACGTAGGTTTCATGGAGAAACAGGCTATAGTCGATCAGCTAAAGAAGATGGGGGTCAACTGATGGAAGGACTCTTAGGGAACGTTGAGCAGTGGATTAATAACGCGCCGCTGCTGGCGTTTGTTGGTGTCTTCATAGGCGGGGTGATCTCCTCCCTTTCTCCCTGTGTGCTTGCGCTCATACCCCTATCCATAGGCTATGTTGGAGGATACGCCGAGGGTTCAACAAAGAAAGCCATTATCTACTCCCTCATGTTCGTACTGGGCCTCACTATTACGTTCGTCGTACTCGGGGGAATAGCCGCTTATGTGGGAGGAATGTTCGGGCTTCAGGGCAAAGTGTGGTACTTCATTCTCGCCGGAGCCGCATTTCTCGTCGGGCTCAACCTGGTCGGTCTTCTCAAGTTCGAGCTTCCCTGGCTGAAAAAGATAAAGGTGCGCAAGACAGGTCTTTGGGGTGCGCTTCTGTTCGGCCTCGTCTTCGGCATCGCCTCCTCACCCTGCGCCGCACCTATCCTGGCCCTAATTCTGGCGTTCGCCGCAACTACCAAGAACGTCGTCTACGGCATGGGACTGCTTTTGACCTATTCCATCGGCCACTGGATTCTAATCTTCGCCGCCGGGGTCTCCACAGCATTTGCCCAGAAGCTAATCTCATCTGAGAAAACCGAGAAGGTCAACCGCATCGTCAAGTTGGTTGCGGGGATACTCCTGTTCGGGGTTGGTCTGTACTTTGTATACCTGGGAGTGTAGTTATTGCTCCTTTCGTCCCGGGAACGAAAGGTCGCAAGGAAGTGAAATATCTTAAACAAGGAGATATGATGAGTCAACTCAAGATAGAAGTTTTCGGCTCGGGATGCGCCAAGTGCCGGAAGACCTGCGAGCTTTTCAAGCGGGCGGTATCGGCTAAAGGCATCGAAGCAGACGTCCGGCACGTCACCGACGTGAACGCCGGCATCGACCGGGGAGTACTTTTCACTCCCGCGGTGTTCATTAACGGTGAGAAGGTGCTGGAAGGCAAGGTTCCCACCATGCCGCAGGTCGAGGAGCTAATCGGTAAATACCGGAACTAGTATTCATACTCTTAATCGGTTTGCAAAAGGTACCTGAATACGTATTATTAACCGTTCCCAAAAAACGGAAGAGGTCAGGGATGAACGATATAATCACGGAGGTTTGAAATGGACAAGAAAAAGGTAATATTCCTTTGCAGGGGCAACTCCGCCCGTTCACAGATGGCAGAGGCCCTTTTAAGAAAACATTCAGGCGATAAGTTCGAGGTCCACAGCGCGGGTCTGGAGCCAACCGAGATTCATCCGTTTACTCGCAAGGTTATTAAAGAAGCCGGGATCAGTCTTGAAGGTCAACGGGCAAAGAGTCTAAAGGAGTATCTCGGCAGGGAACGTTTCCATTACGTTATCTTCGTGTGCGGCAAGGTAAAAAAAGACTGCCCTGCAACATTCCCCGGGGTAGGCGAGAGCCTTTTCTGGGATGTCGAGGACCCGGTGGACTTCGAGGGAACAGATAAGGAGAAGCTTGCTAAGTTCCGCGAGGTGCGCGACGACGTTGAGCGCCGTATAAAGGAATGGATTGCCGGACTGCACCTTTGAATAAATGCATTAATAGCCTGACTTCGTAGGCCTATCCGAATTGACCACAGAATATTAGGGAGGTTTCTGCGTTTTTTTGCAGTAGTGCTTGCGAAACTGCGAAAGGATAAGAGTAATCGAGTCCGACAAACCGTCGAAACGACCTTGGAGAAGTTGAGGAATAAATGAATAAGAAAGCGAAAATTCCGGGTTATGAAAGTAAGGTGTATCAAAAAGACTCAAGATTTATTCTTGAATAATCGCAGTAATCAGATGAATGTTACCGGGCAGTGAATGTTTGTTTATCCTCAGCGATCAGGTTTCGATTTATGTAAGGCTTACTTCCTTGCCCTTTTTTTCTGATTAACAGGCTTCGTCTTGGATTTCAACGCCGCGAGAAGTTCCGCTTCCCCTTTTCCGACCGTAAGCGTAATCTGCGGGAAGGGAATTTCGATTCCGGCCTCGTCGAATCGGGTCTTGATGTAGCGGCGTGCGATGCGTCCTATTTCCCACTGCTGACCCGGGTTACATTTGATCCACATCGCAACGTCCAGGGCGCTGTCACCGAAGTTGTCAATCGCCTTGATGATAGGATCATCCATGATATAAGGACCCAGGGCTTCGTCTGTCCGCAGATCGTCTGCTGCGGAGTGCAGGGCCTTGACGACCGTATCTATGTTTGAGCCATACCCGACACCGACCTTGACTATAGCCCGTGACCAGTCAGGGGTCAGGTTCTCGACAACCTTTATCTCTCCGTTCGGTATCGTGATGTAGTGGCCTTCGATATCGCGCAGCACTGTTATTCTCAGCGTTATCTTCTCGACCGTGCCTACAACGTCCCCGATATGAACCACGTCGCCAAGACGCATATGGTCTTCGAGAACTATGAAGATTCCGCCCAGGATATCCTTGATAAGGCTCTGTGCGCCGAAGCCCACCGCGACACCTACGACACCGAGACCCGCTAGGATTGCGGTTATATTTATCCCCAGTCCGGTAAGCGCCATAAGACCGCCGAGTACCCAGATTACCACAGTTACGAGAACGCGCAGGGAATGGAGTATTGTCTGCTTGCGCTGAGCCTTCTCCTCCTCCTCTGCGGTTGCCTCAGCCGCCTTTATCTCAACTACGTTGTGCGTGAAGAAGTTCACAAGCCAGGACAAAATTGCAGCCCCGACAATGAACAAACCGGCAGTCAGCCCGGGACCGGCAAGCCAATCACCCAGTGTAATTGCAGCGCCACTCTCGGTTTTGCCGACTACAGGCTGAGTAAGAATATTCTTGAACGTTACTAATATTATAACCGCGGCGACAGCCCATATAATCGTCCTTAAAACGACCCTTGCCGCATAGATTATAAGGTTGCGTCGTTCGCGATAGGTCTCAGGGTCGTCGATCTTCTTTTTAACCTTGCTCTTTGCAAGTCCTGCGGTTACCCATCTTAAAACGAGTGTCAGAAGGAAAGCCGACGCTATCGTTATTCCGATAACGAGACCATGCCCCAAAAGAAAATCCCTTATTGCGGGCCAGGCCGTTTCTATCTGTGTGAATATTTCCTGCAAGATGCCTCCGTGTTTTTATCTTCATACTACACAGCTTGAAGTGAAGGTCAAGGAAATTTCAGATCTTAACTAATCAATTTAATGCTGACGGATAGGTAGACGTTTTAGACCCTGAAAACAGAAGATTAGGAAGCTATAAAAAATAAATTCTTTACGAGGATAACACTTTCTTATTGAAAGACTTGTTAAGATACGACTCCCTCAAGACCTCATCCGTTATCTTCTCCGCGTTTTCCTTGAGGTTCTTCTTAGCCTTCTTGAGATACTTCTCGCTTCCCTTCTTATCCCCTTGTTTTTCCTTTACCTTCCCTGCGTAGTAGTAGATAGTGGTCAGAACCGATGTCCATCTGGCATCTTTTACCCCCTTTTCTGCCTTGCGGAGTTCGGTAAGGGCCTTTTCGTATTCTTCCTTCTTGAGGTATAGTTGCCCGCGTGAGATGTTTATCGATATCAGGTAGTGTGTAACGGAGTTTTTCATAGAGTATTTCTCGACCTCATTGAGCATCTTCTCCGCTTCCGGCAGCCTGTCCATCTCGATTAATAGATCGGCCTTGGAAAGCTTCGCCCCCATCTCCTTTATCGTGCTCTTGACCTCCTGGAATATAGCAATTGCCGTATCTATCGATTCCATCGCCCGCTCATTATCCCCCTCTTCCGCGTACAGATCGCTGTAGGTTTCTGCAGCCCAACCCTCTCCGAGCCGGTTGTTAATGAGCTTGTTTAATCCCTGGTATCTTTCCAGATACTCCCGGGTCCTTGAGAAAGAACCGAGGTTGAGGTACTCCGCCCCCAGATTGAAGCTCGTGATTGCCTCGCTTAAAGCACTGCCGGTCTTGACTGCAATCTCTAAAGACTTCTCCAGATACGTAATGCAGCTTATAAAATCACCCTTTTCCGAGAAGTAGTTAACGCAGTTGTTATAGACCGTCCCCAGACCGGGAAGATCGTCTTCTTTTTCGTAGATTCCCTCAGCTCTCTGATAGCATTCGTAGGACTCCTCGGTTTCCCCTGTGCTGCTCTTGATTGCAGCGATGATGTTCAGGATAGAGGCCTCGGCAAGGTTTCTCTCCTTTTCATCGGAGATTGAGCTTAATTCGGCAAGGCTCTGCTCACAGTAAGCCTGGGCTTTGGTGAAATCCCCTATGAGGTAGTTGACCCAGGCAAGACCGTGGAAGATAGTGTGTAGTTCAATGTAGTAGGCGTCTGTGTCTTCAAGTTCATCTAGCTTTTCAGAAAGTTCCTCCAACTTCTTCCTGCTCCGCTCCAGATAGTCGATTGCCTCGGGATACATACTCTGCTTCTGGTATGTATCGGCTATCTTTCTCGTCATACGAATTCGATACAGCTCGTCTTCTGAAATCTCGATGACCTTATTATAACTCTCGATAGCTTCCTCGTTCTTGCCAGTGGTTTTGTATATATCACCGGCAGATTCGTAAGCCCTTGCCAGGGCTTCCGGATTCGACACCTTTCCCGCTTCGATTATCGATATTACCTTATGGAAATACTCAGTTGCATCTTCGTTTGCGTAGTTCGACTTTGCCTTCTTTCCGGCCTTTTCCAACCACTCAACCGCTTTCTGGTAATAGTCGCTGTTTGCATACTGTTGTGCAATGACTTCGGTAAAGTCATCCAGCCTGTCTGCATAAAGGGCGGTCATTGTTTCCGCTACCCTGCCGTGAAGCTTCTTACGCTTGCTTTTCAGAAGGCTGGTGTAGGTAACCTGCTGGATAAGGGGATGCTTGAACATATACTCGATATCCTCAGCGGTGCGGACATCTGTAATCATCTTGAGTATGAACTCGTAATCCTCGAGTTTCTCAAGGTAATCGACGAGTCTCTTCTTGTCCTCGTGTATCCTGACCAGTAAACCTTCGTAGAATGTTCTGCCTATGACCGACGCCATCTGCAGTACGCTTTTCAAATCGGTCTGGAGCCTGTCTAATCTCGCAGCAATAACCAGCTGCACGGTATCAGGAATCTGGATATCGCTAACTGGTTTCCCGAGCATCCACACCCCTGCATCGAAAACTAAAACACCCGATTCGATAAACGAACTGATTATCTCCTCGAGAAAGAACGGGTTACCCTCGGCCTTTGTAAGTATCTTCTGCTTCAGTTCCTCTGTGAAACCCGGGATCTCCAAAAGGTTATAGGTCAACTCAAGGGAAGAATACTGATCCAGCGGTTCGATTTTAAGTTCGGTAAACTTATCGGCCAGACTTTCCCTTAGCTCTTCCTTTACCGCAAAGCACTCC
>WJJO01000365.1 GCA_014729665.1 Caldifarciminota bacterium | reverse complement strand
CTTCCTTTGCTGTTCCGTGCACGGAGGGCTTTGATAATCGGAGACCCGCATCAGCTTCGTCACATAAGCACCATTCGGAAAGGCCGAGAAATACAGCTTGCAAAAGAGCATCAAGCACAAGGTCTATTGACTGATTGGTCGTACAGTAGTCGTTCGATTTACGACGTCGCGGAAGCCGCAATCTTAAAGAAAACGGAGGGGCCTATACTATTAGCGGAGCACTACAGGTCTCACCACTTGATAATTGAATTCTCCAACCGAACCTTTTACGGCGGGGAATTAGTCTTTAGAACAAAGATTCAAGATATGGATAATAAATTGAAAGGCAGTAAACTCGGTGTTTTCTGGTATGATGTTAAGGGTATTGTGCCGAAAACTACAAGGAGTGCATGGAACGATTTAGAAATCACAAGAGCAATTAAATTACTAGATAAGTGGCGGCAATCCGGTTTTTTGTCAAGATCTAATTCAAGATCTAATTTGCGTTTTGGTTTTGTTACTCCATTTCTTTTTCAGGAACTTAGAATGAAAAAGGCGCTCCGACAGAAACCTTGGTGGAATGAAGTCAAGGAAAGAGTCTTAATCGGTACTGCATACAAATTCCAGGGTGATGAGTGCGACGTTATGATATTTTCTCCGGTCGTTGCCAAAGGGCTGAGAAAACGTTTATGCAAATGGGTAGCTAATACCGATCAGCTATTGAACGTAGCGATTACTCGTGCAAGGGGTGCACTGCATGTGGTTGGAGACATCGAAGCTTGTATGGACGCTGGCGGATATTTGGCAAAATTCGCTAAATACGTATACCAGGGCGGGGGCAAAGAACCTACTTCTGACTTGTTTGAATCCCCTGCCGAACAACGTATGGCCGAGTTGCTAGAAGAAGTTGGTTTATGGTTTAAGCCTCAATATGAAGTGGAAGAGGGGCGGTATCGGTTTGATTTTCTAGTAGTGTCTCCTTTCGGTATTAGATACGATGTTGAAGTCGATGGCCGGGAACACTGGGCCTCAGATAGAATACTTGCTGATGAGATTAGAGATGAGGTTGTAAAATCCTTGGGTTATAGAGTAATAAGAGTTGCAGCAAGAGACGTTTTCAACTCTGAAGATAAGGTGAAGTCTTTATTGATGCGATTAGACTAAAGCTCTGGGTTTCTCCTTGACATCATCCATTCATTCCAGTAACCTATTTTAGAGTCTTTAACTCCTCCACCTTCTTTAACATCGCCTGGTGATGGCTTCCGGGCCAGTAAACCTTGCCGCATCCGGGGCAGGTATAAAAGCTTTCCTGGGTGCTGTAGGTGTAAAACGGAACCCTGCCCCTTACCGTTTTCTTATCGGTTCGTTCGAGCATCCGGTTGCATTCGATGCATCTGGTAAAGGGCCTTGCGTCGGTGATCACACCAAATTGCCTTTCGAGCTGCTTCAACTGCTCTTCCAGTATCTCACTCTTAATGTATACAAGTCTTTCGTGCTCGAGTTGCTTCCGTGTAAGCAGTACCCTTCCCTCTCTCGCTGCCCGATCCAGGAGTTCATCTATTGATTTGTCCTTCCTGTATTCGGTGTCCCAGCCCAGCACGCGCAGCCATCTTGCAAGCTTGCCCAGCATCACGTCAACAAGAAAACGTGTTCCTTGTTTCGGGTCATGGTTGGTTTTGTCTTTCATATACTCAAATGCAAAATCGTTATTCTCCTGAATACATTAGACTACGGTCAGTAAACTTAATGTCAATAGCCAAGGCACTTGACATTACCGTAAAGGTGATTATAGATATAGAAAATCAACCTGGAGTATTAATGCGCGAGGAGAAGCGTAGTAATAAAACCGAAAAGGAAAAGGGTGGAATAAAGGACGAGTTGGCCGGGCTTCTGCAGTCGGGACAGCTTGCGTATACACGAAAGTCCTTCAAAGAGGCAAAGAGGCTTCTGAGCAGGGGCAGGAAATTGGCCGAAGGTGCAGGGCTTAAAGAGGATGCGGCCATATTTACCGGAGCCATACTCATCCTCGATAAGGAAACCCAGATACTGGAGACCTTGAAGAAGCTCCTGCACCAGGCAAGATGTGCGTGGAGCAGGAAGGAATACGGCGAGGCAAAAAGACTCTTCAGCGAAGGCAAGAGGACAGCCCACCAGGCAGGCTGGGAGGAGGACGGCGCGGTTTTTGAGGCGTCCATACTCATTGCAGAATCAAGGTATGCCGAGGCCGCAGCAGAATTGGAACCGGTGGTTACCTCTCACCGGATATCACTTTTGGGATACGCTTACGATCTTTTAGGGGAGGCGTATATGGGTAAGGAGGAATACCAACAGGCCGTAAACGCTTTCCAGTCGGCATTCGACGACCCTGACTACGACTCTTCGGGCAGGACATGGAGCAACATGGGCAGGCTTTACTTCAAGCGCAACGAGTTCGACAAGGCTATACGGTGCTTCCAGGAGGCTCTGGATACACCGGATTACGATGCACCGGGGCTTGCATACAATGCGATGGGGAAGGCCTATCTTGAAAAGAACAGTATCGAACAGGCTCTGAAATGCTTCAGGATTGCGCTGGATGCAAAGGATAATTATGACCGCGGGGATACCTGGGACGGAATGGGATTGGCGTACTTCAAGGCGGGAAAGTACGATAAGGCGATCGAATGCTACAGGGAGGCGTTGGCGGTCGTCGATTACGATACACCAGGCTATGCTTGGTTCAATATGGGGATAGCATATATGAGGAAGGAAGAGCTTTCCCAGGCTTCCGCTTATCTGGAGAAGGCGCACAAGTGGTATGCCGAAGCGGAACCGGCGAGACTCGAACGGGTTGAGTACTTTCTCAAAGAGTTGAAACAGATGCAGTCGCTGCGCAGGAAACCCGGAAAAAAGCCGGAGCAGAAGAAGGCTGCAAAGGAGACTGAAGACCCGATAACAGATATAATGGAGATACTTGCCCGTAACCGCAGGAAGGTTGCCGAGTACGCCGTAATGCCCGGTACCGGATACAAGGACGTGCTGGCAGTACTCAAGGGGTGGTCGTCTTTCGTACCTGTAGAGCTTTACCTCGACTACGACAGGTTCGGCAAGCAGTTCCACAGGGGCGGAGGGTATTTCATCAAGGCAGGCGAACGCGGCGTTATAGTAGATCCGGGATTGGACTTCCTTATGAATTTCGCCTCACAGGGATTTCATATAAAAGAGGTTAAGCACGTTCTGGTTTCACGTGATCATATTGAGCATTCGGCCAACCTGACCTCGATTGTTAACCTTGAGAATCAATGGCTACTTTACGATCAGCCTACCAGGAAAAAGGGCCGCATTACTTACCACCTCAATCCTGCCTGTCATAAGACTTACCTTCCTGTTCTTGCCGACATGAGCGTGGGTTCGAAGTATGAAAGGAAGATAGAACCCAATCAACTATCTTACTTCCTCGACGGTTCGGTTGAACTCGACGTGTTTCCCGCCCGGTTCTGCCCTGAACCGGATACCTTCGGGTTTGTGATGAATCTTCGGCTAGAAGACGGGGAGAAACGCAGGATAGGCTATATCTCAGAGACCGATTTCTTCGAGGATATCCCGGTGAAGTTGAGGGGATGCGACGTAATCATGGCTCATTTCTCGGTTTCTCCGTCCAAGGCGGTAAAGGTCTCCGAGGCGAACGGGGAGTGTGCAAGCGCAGAACTGGAAAGGGTGCTTCGTGAAACCACAGGTTCGGATATAATAACAGCTCACTTTACCTCACTGGGAACATCGGTTCAGAGACCCGCACCTTACACCGGGCTGGAACGTCTCATCGACGAAACCGATGCAAAACTTTACATCGTTTCCAAGTTCTGGGCTAACACCGGGGATTACAGGACAGAGTTTGTGAATAAACTCACATACGATTTTGCAAATAGGGGAAGGAAGGTAAATATCCTGCCAGGCGACGTAGGATGCATGGTTAACCTCACCGATCTGTCGATTAGGTGTTCAAAATGTGGCGCATTCGTTCCGTTTGCCGAGATTACCGTAACCAAGCCTGAAGGTGATTTCGGAAAGCTTGCCTACTTCTGCAAGGGCTGCATGGGCTGATACTTAAGAGACGGTTCAGCCGTAGTTTTCATCACATGGTATTTATAAAGTGTGTTGTGTAGTTTTCAAAGCTGGTTGAAGAACGCAGTCAGTGTAATCCAAGATTGTACTCTATTATCTTATATCTACTATCTTCAAGTCCCCCGGGATGTCTTCAGGCATGTAGACCGGTTCCTGGCGCTTTAACATGACCTTGGTCGAGGTGTGGAGTACGTTTTCGTGTATGTATTGGTAGAGTTCTTCGATTTCAAGCGAACCGTCCGAGTTTGCATCACCCGAACCCCGAAGTCCGTGGAGAAGATAGTAGGTGAAAAGGCCGTGCTTGACCTCCTCGTAGTCCAGGGCGGTTTCGGTACTCTGTGCGGCGGCGATGACCCTGAGTTTGGAAGGCCAGGAAACGGTTTCTATCCTGCTCATTATTAAGGGACGCTGACCCGAGGCAATGGCGGAGCGGCCCGCACCGGAAAAGCAGGCGTCCACGAAGACCACAACGTCATCCACCTGCAGTGCACCGAGTGCCGCGTACAAGGTATCGGTCGGGTAAAGCTTGTACTGGGAGCCTAGGACACCGTCGTATGGAACAAGGTACGCCTTACCTTTGCCTTCCTCATCGGAAAGCGGTGTTCCGTGTCCTGCGTAGTAGAAGTAGAGAACCTTGCCTCCCTTTGTCGCATTCGGCAGTATCCTGCGAAGCAGGTCCTCGAAGTCGCTGTAGGATGCGCGTTCGTCGTAGAGGGTATAAAGGTTCTCGGAAGGGACCCCCAGTACGTTCTCGAAGTACTGCGCAACTATCTTTGCATCGTTTTCCGCGTAGCTGATTTCGGGGATGTTGTCCTCACGTTAGTTTGAGATGCCGATAACCACTCCATAAGCGTCAGGGTCGGGTTCGGAGAAATAGGGAACCACGTCCACCTCGACG
>WJJO01000364.1 GCA_014729665.1 Caldifarciminota bacterium | reverse complement strand
TGGGCTTTAAGCCCTTTTGCTTGTTATAACCCACGGGAGGAACGCCCTCGACTTGTGACTTACCCTAAGCCCCAGCGCCCCCGAAGGTATTTTTTATCCTGTAACTTAAATATAGACCAAATTGATTGCTTGTCAAGTGTTTTTAGGTTAATTAGACTTAAACATATTAGTCTCAGTTCCTAACGCCTAAGTGGTGGACTAAAAAGGGGTTATGTTGTATGGTTTTTATGGCGCATGCTCTCAAGGGATATCCTTCTAGTATGTGTTTTTTCCTTTCTAGGATTATACCTACCACTTACAATTAATGAGCTCCAGTTCCTCATAATACAACTCACTCAATCTTACTATCTATGCATCTATTAATCTTTACCAGGTGGAGGGGCAACCGGTGGGAGTACCTATCTTTTAATCTTGGAATCTTTTAATCGATCGCCTAAAGTGTAAAGACCATCCCTTCCATGGTTCCGAACACATCCAGGGATTTATCCTTCCTTTCCAGTATCTGGTTGCAGTGATCTACGAACCGGTCTATATCGTTATACTCACGTTCGGGTGCATGGTGAAAAAGTCCCAGTCGCTTTGCACCGGCGTCGATTGCCAGCTGCAGCGCCTCCTGGTATGATGAATGCCCCCAGGTTTTGTGAGTAGGGAGCACGTCAGCCGTAAACTGAGCGTCGTGGATCAGCAAATCGGCCTTCGAGGCGAACTTGACATAATCGGTGTAAAGATGAGGCTGTTTATCCTTCAGACCGGCCTCGTGATCGGTCATCAGGACGAAGGCCCGCTTCTTTTCCCATACACGCAAACCCAGCGTACCTCCGGGATGACAGAGCTTGATTGTCTGAATGTTCAGGTTTCCGATCTTCAATATATCCTCATCAACGGGAACAAAGGAGAAACTGCACGGCAGATCGGTGAACTTGACCGGGAAAAACGGTGTCCTCATCTGATAGGAAAATACCTCACGCAGTCTGTCTGCAGATTTTGCATGTCCGTAAACGACGAATTCACTCTTGGGAAGATAGGTAGGTGTAAAAAAGGGCCAACCCTGGATATGATCCCAGTGGAAATGGGTAAGGAAGACGTAAATCGGCCCCTGCTTCCCCCTTCGCATAAGCTCGTTTCCAAGGGCCCTTATGCCGGTGCCGGCATCAATTATCAAAAGATTTCCGTTCCGGTCTTCAACCTCAATACAGGTAGTATTGCCGCCGTAACGGATAGTGGTCGAACCGGGAACCGGAACGGAACCGCGCGTTCCCCAGAACTTAACCCGCATTATATAAATATACTGTATTAAACCAGTTTTGTCAAGGCATTGATGCACAATCCCCATAGAGGCATTACTCGAAGGGGTTCTATTTTATCAGAACGAATCTGGCTGACGTATAATTGACACCTGTATGAAAACCTATCCAGTAAACACCGGACGGAAGCCCCGAGACATCGAACTCAACCTTTAACGTATTATCAGAGGCCTCCACAGCCGGGAGTTCTGCAACCTTCCTGCCCGCCGCATCAAATACAACCGGTCTGACCTTCGCGTCTGTCTGGATTTCGAGGATGCAAGTCCGGTTTACGATTGGGGTTGCAACCCTCAGCACTTTCGGGTTGTATTCTTTTGTCTCAGTTTCTGTTATTACTTCGATAGTTTCGGCGTCTGCCACGCTTGCCGCCCATCCCACCATAGCTCGTATGCCTGCCGTCGTGTAATCTAAATCTATCTCAAAGAACCTGTCCCCTGTCTGGTGGTAGAAGGGATTCCGGTCATTCCGGTCTTCGCCGTAATATAGTGCGGGTATCCCCTCTTCCCAGAAAAAGTAGTGATCGCTGTTGCGGCGCGGGTTCGAGATGTACGTATTAATCGACAACCCTTCTATTTCGTAAACGTCTATCACGTCGGTAAAGATCGACGTGAGTGTAGGTGCAAAAGGATCATCTGGATTTCCGTTTATCTCGGCCAAATCGTCCGAGTCGCCGTCGTAGGCGAACATATCGGCGTTAAGGACTGCGGTGATGCTGTCGTATTTAACCTCGGATACGAAGCGCCTCGATCCCTGAAGCCCGACCTCCTCCCCTGCAAAGAGAACGAATCCGAGGCTACGCTTAAGTTCTACGCCGGACAGAACCCTTGCCCCCTCGAGCACGCACGCCACCCCGGAGGCGTTATCGTCGGCGCCCGGGGTATAGGTTTCTTCCTCTTCGCTGCGGGCATCGTAGTGGGCCGTCAGAAGTACCATGGACGAATCGGTTCCCTCGAGATAGCCTGCAACGTTCCACATGAGACCAAGATTAGCCGTATCGGGTCTTTGCCAGGTGGTGCAATCGGTCGAGTAAAATAGGTCCTTAATCCCTGCGGCTACGCAAGAACCGTCAGGGTTAAAATCGATTGCATTTACCGTGTAACCGGAAGGTATCTGTCTTTGCTCCCAGGTCTGACCCGCGTCAGCCGACGATATAAGTAACCCCTTCTCACCCGCCACCCAGAGTTCGCCATCATCTGTTATCTCGATCGTTTTGGGGATATTTTCGAGTCTGTCAATCAACGGAATCCACGAAAGCCCGGCGTCCATTGTTTCGTAAACCACTCCAAGACCATCCTTCTCACCAACCAGGTAACCTTTCAGTGAATCGGTAAACTCGATATCCCGGATAACGTCTGCAGGATGCTCTAAGGACTTCCACGATTCTGCACCGTCCGAGGTCATCCAGAGTCTATCAGCCGATCCTATCCAGCCCCTATTCTCGCTTATAAAGTCGACGAAACGAAGATCATCATCAACAGGATAATTCTTGGTAAAGCCCTCCCAGGCATCGGTGGTATGGATTACGATACCGCTGTCACCCGCGGACCATCCTTCGAGGTTATCAACCCAGGCAAGGTCGTAAAGCCCTGGACCTGAGTATCCCGTGACCTTCCACGAACCTGAGGCCTTTCTGATAATCCTGCCCCTAGATGATACGAGCCATATGGAATCGGCTGAGTGCAAGGCGATGGATCGAATCCTGTCTATCTCCACCTCCTCCACAAATTCCCAGGACCGGCCTGAGTTTTCGGTATAAAAAAGGCCGTGCATGTATCCGTGCCAGCCGCCGGACCAGCCGCATGCATAACCCCGACCTGAGCCGAAAAGCGCGACGTCATACACTTCAATCGGTATAAAGGAGAAGGTATCGGCGGCTATGCCTGAGCTTACGAGCTGTTCCTTAATCCATAAGGCCGCGCGTAGCCCCCCGGGCGAGTAGGCGAACCGGCATGGCAGAGAATCCGGTTCCCCTTCTATGCTCACAGGAATCTCCCCGCTCAGGGATGCGATTAAGTGTTTAATTGAATCCGGTGAAACCCTGGATATGGCTGAAGCTATCTCGGTATCGTATTCGATTGTCGAACCAGCCGTTAGAAGGCTTAGGATCAATAAGGCTTGAACCTTCATGAAGGGATAACCACCTGAAGGTTGTTTAATCCCCGGTTCCTGATCCCTTCTCTCCCCCTTTTACTGCATCCTGCTCAGGCCATCCCAGCATCTTTATCGCGATGTAGGCGAGAAAGCCGAATCCTGCAAGACCGGGTATGAACTCGAGGACCATTACGGTAACGCGCTGACCAGGACCCAGCCATGGGGAAATGAAAAGTGCAATGACGCTCAAGGCAACGATAAAAACCGTAAGGAATATAAATAGCAGGATGTAGGTTAGGAATAATCTCCTGTCGCTACCGAGTTGTTTATATTCATTTAGATTATAAT
>WJJO01000363.1 GCA_014729665.1 Caldifarciminota bacterium | reverse complement strand
GTCCTGACCTCAACCGAGCTCCTGGAATGTGTGTTCCGACGCGAGGGCAGGAGCAAACGCCTCAAGAAGCTGACCTTGATAGGCAACCCAACCGGAGCAAGGCTTCCTCACGCAGCCGAGGAGGTTGAATCTATTGAAAGGTCATATCCAAGATCCCTGGTATTTACCGGCTCTCAGGCAAGCAAACCTCAGTTAATATCGGTTGCCCCGGGTAGTCAGGTTCTTCATCTCGCAACTCACTGCAACCTGAAACCTGACAATCCATTCGACTCCTATATACATCTTGCCCCAACCGATACAACCGACGGTCGATGGACAATGACGGAGATATGGGGGCAGTCCTGGGATAAGATGCAACTCGTGACACTTTCTGCTTGTGAGAGTGCTCTGGGTGGAAACCAGCAGGGACTTGAGTTCGAGAGCGTTGCACGTGCATTCGCTCTTGCAATGGAGGGGCCACCAGCAATAGTCGCGACACTGTGGTCAGTGGCGGATAACTCCACAAAGGAGTTGATGGTAACCTTCTACGAAGAGTTAAAGGATAACACCAAGTCCGAGGCCCTGCGTAAGGCCCAGCAGGAGTTAATCCACTCCGGTAAGTACGCCCATCCCTTCTTCTGGGCTCCCTTCATACTGATTGGGGAATGGAGGTAGAATTCTAACAACTGCAATCGTGCAGTTCCCGAAGGGAAATGCTTAAAGACTCCCGAAGGGAGTCTTAGGGCGCCGTTTATACTGATAGGTGAATGGCGATAACTCATGCTCCTTTTCTCGCAAGCGAAAAAAGATCGCAGGCGACCTTCGGTCGCTATCGGACATGTATGACAAGGTGAGGTGTAAAAAGAGGGATATTGAGGTTTGCCGCGAGACTGAAGTCTCGCACTACCTGTTTTGTCTTTTCCGGAGAGAAGCATTTTAAATAAGTTGACGCGAGCAGGTAAAAGCCTATACTTACACAGATGGAAGTGTACGTGTTCAAAACACCCGGCCTTTCGGTCGGGGTGAGATGGAAGAAAGGAAAGGCCCAGGAGATTATCCTCAATCCCGGTGGTATCCCGGAATCAGATAGTAATATACCGCCTGAAGTCGAGAGATTCTTTGCAGATCTATCCGCATATCTCGAGGGCAAGGACGTCAAGTTCTCACTTCCAATCGATACAGATATCCTCGCGCCTTTTGCCCGCAAGGTCTCAGAAGAGTTAGCAAAGACCTCGAGGGGAGAGGTCATTTCATATGCGGAACTTGCCCGGCGTGCAGGTCACCCTGAAGCCGCCCGGGCCGTTGGCCGGGTGATGTCTGCTAATCCTTTTCCGCTCGTTATCCCGTGTCATCGAGTCCTCGGTTCTGACGGTTCGCTGACAGGATTTTCCGCAGGTATAGAACTCAAGAGAAGGCTTTTGGAGCTCGAGGGGCATACGTATGAATCGGGTTGACATGTGTAAACATCGGGCTAAACTTAGGTTCATTTGGGGCCGTGGCGCAGTTGGGAGCGCGTTTGACTGGCAGTCAAAAGGTCACGGGTTCGAATCCCGTCGGCTCCACTTAAGAACATTTCTTCGGAGGTAAGTAAACATGAGAAAGCTTATAGTAATAGCTCTTGTTTTATCGCTCGGTGCATCGGTAGGGTGTTTTGCAGCAAGGTCGTCTAAAAAAACCAAGGGACAGGATGATGTCGCCGCAGACAGCCTGGCAAATCTCGAAGCAAGCAAATATCTCAGCGTCGGACTCGATTTCTTCAAGAAAGAACAGTACGAAGAGGCAATAGAGTATTACCAAAAGGCCTTAGATGAGTATCCCAACCACTACAACACCATGGTTTCAATGGCGGTTACATATCAGAAGATGAATGATATTAACCAGATGATCGATTGGTACCGGAAGTTGTATACGGTTTATCCCGACAGCCTTAAAGGATACCTCGGTCTGGGTGGCGCCTTCTTGAAGTACTCCTCGATGGAACCAGTTTACATAGACTCGGCATTGATTATGTATCAGAAGGGTCTTGAGCTATTCCCCGAAGAATCAGATTTCTACTACGGTGTAGCCGAGGTTTATATAAAGCAGGGCAGGGTAGATGAAGCAGATTCGGTATTCATAAAGGGGCTTGAGAAGAATCCGGAAAACTGGGGGTTGGTCAACGCCTATGTGAATTATCTTATGGAAAGGGAGCGTTACCAGGATGCTTTATCGTGGCAGGAAAAACTGGTACAGGCCCAGGACGAGGATCCCTTTGCCACCGAGAAACTAGGTGATCTATACCTCGAACTCGACAGGCTGAGCGATGCTGTCGATGCCTTTAGGAAATCGGTGGAGCTGCTGGAGGAAAATTATACCGCCTGGATAAAACTGGGCAGTACCTTGATGAGACAGAAGGAATATTCCGAGGCCGAGGCAACGTTCGAGACGATCACCGATAAGTTTGAGGATAAACTTCTACCTCATCTTTACCTGGGAATCGTATACCTCAACTGGGGCAGGGAGGGTTCTGCAGAAAAGAAGTTCAACTACGTACTTTCCGAAGATTCAGAGTATGCCGATGCCCACTACTACCTCGGCGTTATATATGTGCGCAAGGCGACGAAAGCCGCCAATGAGACAACCAAGGAAGCCTGGCAGAGAGGGTGTGCGAATGCCCGAACCGCAACCAACCACCTCGAGAGAGCAAAGTCAATCGACCCCCGCAACGCATCACGCGTCAACAGCCAGATTGAGCACCTCAATAAGGTTCGCGACGTGCTGAAAGAGAAGCTTTTCCTTGTGGGGATTACCGATTGTTAGGGGGTTGAAGCCAGCGTACTAGATCGCCGGGTTCTGGTCTTGAATCAAAGCTACGAACCGCTAGGCATCTGCAGAGCGCGGAGGGCGTTGGTTCTATACTACCTGGGAAAAGCCGAGATTGTCCTGACCGCGGACGGTCTAAAGGTGCATAGTGTGAATGCGTCCTACCCGGTGCCCTCTATCCTTCGCTTGAATAACCTTGTCAGGCTGAGAAGGAGGGATGTTCCTCTTACTAAACCCAACCTGATGCGTCGCGATCGCTATACCTGTCAGTACTGTGGTTCACACAATACAAGGATGACTATCGATCATATAATTCCCAGGATGTACGGCGGTGACGATTCCTGGGAGAATCTGGTTTGTGCATGCGAGGCGTGCAACTCCAAGAAGGGCAACAGAACCCTGGTCCAGGTAGGGATGAAACTCCGCCGCAAGCCGCGCAAGCCGCACTACTTTACCTTCATCATAAGCTCTTTGGGAACACCCCCGGAGGAATGGCGCCCTTATATCTTCTCCTAACCCTCTCGGGTTTCCTACAACCGGCTGATACGGTCGATATATCCCGGCCGGTTGCGGTTATTTTCGAAGGTGATACCGTTGTTTTAGAAGAGGACCGATTCAACTGGGACAGCCTTGCACGTGTTTACCTTAAACCCATGCTCGAGGCAGGCTGCGCATTCGCCTCGATTCAGATAGAGAACTCCCTTTTGAGGGATGATACCTTATTCCTTACGACTGTGGTGGATTCGGGACAAATGGTTGGGGTAGCATCCCTGGCATTCCACGGCACCCATTACACTCGTCCCGGGCTGCTCAGCCGTCTATCAGGATTTATGCCCTTCATATTCTCACTTGATCGGATTGCAGAGCTTGCGGTTAATCTCGAGGGGAAAAACTGCAGTGTCCTGGACTGGGAGGTAGTATTAATCCCAAACGCAAAACCTGTTCCCGTTTGGGAAACCTATAATGAATCAAGGGATAGTCTGGATAGTATACAGCCCGTCATTCTTAATCTGCTGGTTTCTGAAGATAGAATACCCAGCCGTGTTCAAGCCGCGGCAGGCTATGCCGACGATGAGGGGTTTACAGGGCAGGCGGACATATTGATTGCCAATCCCTTCGGCGGTCGCAGGGAGATTGAATTTACATGGCGCAGGTTCCAGTTTCATGACCTTTCGTATTCATT
>WJJO01000362.1 GCA_014729665.1 Caldifarciminota bacterium | reverse complement strand
GTCGGCGTTCTCGTGGGACGTAAATCCAAGAAGGGTTCGGACTATTTCCTGGGCGGACGCAAGATAGGTCCATGGGCTACCGCGTTTTCCTTCGTTGCCGCATACTTCTCCTCTGTGTTGATTATCGGAGGAGGCGGATTCGGTTACAAGTTCGGTCTGTCGTCCATCTGGATTGGCGCTATCAACGTACTGGTGGGATGCTTCATGGCTTGGGCGATCCTCGGCAGGCGTGTCCGCCGGATGACCCAGCGCCTGGGAACAATTACCGTTCCCGGCTTCTTTGCCGAACGCTTCGGCTCCCCTGCGGCAAGGCTATTTTCCGCAGGGATTATCCTTATATTTCTGATCGTTTATAACGTAAGCGTTCTTAAGGGGATGGGAAACGCACTCGAGGTCCTTTTAGGCTGGCCTTACTGGGTGGCGGTTCTGGTTTCGGGCGCTATTATACTCCTCTACGTGGCTGTCGGGGGCTATATCGCTGTGGTCTGGACGAGTTTCGTACAGGCCTGGGTTATGATATTCGGACTGATATTCCTGACTATATTTGCACTTCTAGCCATCGGAGGACTGTCCAACCTGACTGCATCGCTCTCAGAGGTCAGTATGGGGCTTGTGGATACGCCCGGTGAGTGGGGATGGGCAGGTCTCATAAGCATATCACTTATCCTCAGTTTCGGGGTCTGGGGAATGCCGCAATTGATAATAAGGTTCTACTCGATAAAGAAGGCAAAGCTTTTGCGCATAGGTACGGTGCTTGCAACCGTTGGCGGAACCATAGCCCTTCTCCCCTATCTGAACGGTGCAATCGCACGTGCGCTTTATCCCGAGGCGGACTTGATTAAGCTGTACCCCAACGTACCTGCAAACCTCATCGCGGACAGGGCCATACCTCATCTCGTAAAGGAGGTTCTGCCTTCATGGGCAGGCGGCCTGCTTCTGGCAGGCGTAATAGCGGCCGGGATGAGCACCTTTGCAGCCATCCTGATAATCGTTTCCTCCGCGGTTGTCCGAGACGTTGTTCAGAAATCTATAAAGGTGGAGATGTCCGAGAAGAAGGTCGTGGTGTGGGGCCGTATCGTAAGCCTTGGGGCGGGATTGATATCCCTTCTCATCGCACTCAGACCGCCCGACCTGATCCTCGTGATTACGACCTTTGCATGGGCCGTGATAGCGTCCACGAACCTTTGGCCGATACTATTCGGGGTCTACTGGAAACGAGCGTCGAGGGCAGGCGTTTTCGCATCTATGGTTTCGGGAGGTACACTCGCACTTCTTTGGGAAATCCTTCGCAAGGTAGGTCAGGATCCGTCGAATCTTTTATGGAAGTTTCTTGAGTTATTCAAGGCGGCGCCCGAAAATCCGTTCTCTATCCACGGGTTCGTCCCCGGGATGATAGTTGCGTTGCTGGTGATAGTCTTGGTATCTGTCCTTACGAAGAAACCTGAACCGGCGCGTCTTAAGAAAGCTTTCGGCTAAAAAAACATGTCTAACAATCTCGAGTTACATGCATGTACGCCAGAACCCATTGACAAAAAATGTTTCAACACCAATGCAGAAATTCCATATGGTTGTGGAGTTGTGAATATCCGCAACGCGATGGAAGCCTTTTTGGATTTTCTCGGTTTCGTAAACAACCAACTATACAAAAAGAGTATTTCTAGGCTCGAATCAATGTTGATGCCTGCCAATTTCAGCAGTATTGTAGGGGAATTCATGAGTTCCAATATTCCAAAGCACTGCCGAAGTATTATCAAAAACAAGTATCACAACGGACATCCGGACCTAATACCTACAGATTTATTTCCGAACAATGCCGTTCAACACTCAAATCAGGGGATTGAGATAAAGGCTTCCCGGTACAGAAGTGGCTGGCAAGGACATAACCCTGAAGATATTTGGCTCATGGTCTTTATCTTCGATTGCAATAGACCTGTTGACCCGACCAAAAAGACCCCCCGAAATCCTTCAAGTTTATTGAGGTACTTGGGGCGTATCTTTTGAAAACGGATTGGCAATATTCGGGTAGAAAAGGTACCAGCAGGCGAACGATTACAGCGAGTGTAAATAAATCAGGATATGAAAAGATGATTCAAAATTGGATATACCGAGTGTAACCCTATAGTAATGGACGAGTTGAGACTCCCTTCTTCCAAACAGCTGTGTCAAAAACCGCAAGTTTTGGTATCGCCTCCAGGCTCATTTTATAATACTCTGTATTGTATTCCAATCCAATGCAAGTGATACCTAAAGCTTCTGCGGCAGCAACTGTTGAGCCTGATCCCATAAAAGGATCAAGGATTAAACCCTGACCTAGGGGTAAAACAGCATGCACGAGTTTCCTCAAGTAGGTTTGCGGTTTCAAACTCGGATGCGGAGCTATACGTCTTTCGTAAGTTGGCGTACGTTTACTCTCTATTACATCACCAAATGGCTTTCCATCGTAGTTCCTTTGCAAACCACCGGTTCCAAACTTTCTCAAACATTCCGAAACGGTCATCCCTGGGGGTAATGGTTTTCGAAAAAGCCCCCACGGTTCGTGTCGACCTCGAGGTAAGGAAGAAACGTACGGATATTCTCGCTCTCCGTTTTTGGGTCGATCTCCCCCCCTTAATGTTTGAACAAGCCGAATAATAATACTACGAAACTCTAACCCACCTTCAATAAGGGACGTAAAAACCAACTGGGAAAGGAATGTATTGCTTGCCAGAAATACATGGCCACCTGGTTTTAACACTTGTGTAATTAACTTAGCCCATTGATAAAAGAAATATCAAGTTCATCTCTTTCTTTCTTATTTAATGCGGTAAATCTGGGAAGAGGAGATCGTTTATTTCCGTCAAACGAAGGAGGTATTCGCCAAACACCGCCACTCCCTTCTTTCCTTTTTTCGAGTTGACTTAGTTGGTATTCCTTAAACCCATAAGGTGGATCGGTTACAACGCCATGTATGCTTTGATTGGGTACTTTTTTCAACCACTCGAAACAATCTGCATTAATAACAAGAGAACTACCTATTAACTTCGCCGGATAATCAAACGCAAATGACTCCACATTCACTCCAGCTTCAGGCTCAGACGCCCTCTTTTCCTTCAAGATATACTCCTTTCCGAAATGGAATCTCGATTACCCAATAATAGAATAATAATCAAATTCTTGCTCTTGTCAAGCCCATATGTTTACACTGTGCTCTTACACTGAATTATTTCGCACTCCTTGACATAAGGTTAAGTAACGTTATCATTATAAGTAATGCGTTTACTTTTACTTCTTGTCCTGGTGGGACAAACATCTCAACCCGAATACAGCTTCCGGCATATTATCGAAGACGGGCAGACGGAAGATGGATTCTATGTAACAGCCTACGTATCCATCCCCTATTCCACCTTGCCTTTCAAAATTGAAGATTCCCTTTACAAATCCTCCTACCATCTGATTCTCCAACTCGTGGATAAAAAGAAGAATCTTTATGGAGATGAGGCCTTTGATGTGGTTGTAACAGAGGATGCGGAATTAATCCGTTCTCAAACCCTTTCGGTTTCCGAAACCCTTCGGGTTACATTACCTAAGGGTAACTACAAAGGTAACTTGAGCTTTCGGGCAATCGGTGCCTCAAGGAGCATAAGCAAGGAGTTTCAGAAAGACCTCTCCCCTCGGGCATTAAGCAGTATTCGATTGAAAACCCCTAACGGTAACTACCTGATAGGCAGGCCTTACGACAACCGTGATACCCTTATAGTAAGCGCTTCAATCAACAAGGAAGTGGATTCATTGAACCTTGTTCTTTCCGGAGCCGGATCGTCGAAACAAATAAGCCGGTTAAAGGACTCCGTAAGGGAATCATCCTGGCAGGTTATCCTTTCAGACTTTGCTTCCGGGGTTTATGAGGTGAAAGTAAAGGCATTCAATAAGGGTAAAAAGGTTGATGAACGTTTGGCCTGGTTCAAGGTACGCAATCCCTTTCGATTTGAAAAAAACCGCTACGATGAGCTGGTCGACAAACTAATCTATCTTATTGGCCCCCAGGAACGCAAGCAGATGAAATCCGTTCCGCCGGAAAGAAGACAGGAAACCTGGGACAGCTTCTGGTCGCAAAGAGACCCGACACCGAAAACCGAATACAACGAAGAGCTGGAAGACTATTTCGCCAAGATTACATACTGTGAAAAGAATTTCGGACACGGGGATCGCGGCTACCTTTCAGACCGGGCACAGGTATACATGAAATTAGGCCCTCCTGACCAGGTTGAAGATCACCCCTTTGAGATGAATACTAATCCCTACATCGTATGGACGTATAATATGAACAATTTGAAAATAGTATTCGAGGATGTACACGGATTCGGAGAGTATGAATTAGTCTACCCTCCGGGTTTCCTTTCGTCTCTGAGCAGATTGAGATGAGTAATATCCACTACCTGGTTGAATGTCATCCTTTAATGCGGGTTGTCGTGACCGCCGCTGTGGGGCTTAAACTGAATCCGGGGGACTGGGTTGTCCTGCGATTCAAGGGCTGCGAGGATGTAGGGATAGTTAGGGGTTACAGCGAGGATCCGCAGGCAAAGGCAATAGCAATAAGAGAGGCTGAACCAGAAGACATCCAGGCGATCGAGGATAAGAAAATATGGGAGGAGGAATCATTGGCTGCCTTTAGAGAAATCGTGAAAAAATATGAACTCCCGATGAAGGTGGTCGACGTTCACGCCTGGGCCGATCAGCAAAAGATTGCATTCTATTTCCTCAGCGAATGTCGTCTGGATTTCCGGAAGCTTCACAAGGAGATAAGCAGCATGCTGGGATGCAGAGTGGTCATCAAACAGATAGGTACTCGTGACCACGCTCGGTTAATCGGCGGTCTCGGTCCATGCGGCAGACCTTTATGCTGTAACGCTTTCCTTAAAGAAATACGTCCCATTAGCCTGCGAACAGCTCGAAAACAAAACCTTTACGTAAATCCGGACAAGATATCGGGTATGTGTGGACGTCTGCTTTGCTGTCTCAGGTTCGAAGACGACGTTCTTCAAGCTCAATACGTAACCCATGAGGAACCTGAAGAGTTAGACGAAATCGGTGACGATTAACTTTTAATACGTTCTAAAAGAACGACTGCAAGAGCGGCAATCCCCTCTTTCCTTCCCACAAAGCCCATACCCTCTCCCCTCTTGGGCTTGATTGCAACATCCGTGTGCTCGATCCCGATGATACCTGCAATTTTTGCCCTCATTTTATCCCGATAAGGGATTAGTTTCGGTTCCTCGGCCAACAGGGTACAGTCGACGTTAACCACTTGATATCCCTTATCAGTGATGAAAGAGTAAACCTCGTGAAGAAGATTCGCACTGTCCGCGTCCTTGTAAGCTTCATCGGTATCCGGGAACAGTTCACCGATACTGGTTAGCCCTATCGCGCCTATTAGGGCATCTGTGATTGCATGTAACAACACATCGGCGTCGGAGTGACCCGCAAGCCCCTTTTCATACGGGATATGCACACCACCAATGATTAACTTCCGACCTTCTACCAACCTGTGAGAATCGAAACCAAGACCTATGCGCATAAAGTATTATAGGTGGTTGGCGAAAACTGTCAACGAAAGTTTAAGGTATTAATATGACCTTTCGAGTATCACAAGGTCCACTGGATTGTTCGCGAATGAAGTACACCCCCGGCATCTGACCTTCGCCCCAGGTGATTGTCCCTGACTGAGAGGTGGACGCTATCTCGTCCACCTTGCGGCCTGCGGCATCGAAAACTGCGGCGTGGAAGCCCTGGGGATGGTTAACATAGCTCAGATTTACGGTTGAGCCGACTGTGGACACAACCTGCCAATCCGGTTGTGTTACGGGGTGTGTTACGGGTTCACCTATACCCGCATCGCCGGTTGAATCGGTTTTGATAAGCAAAACGCCTTGCGTTGGATATAACATACTCAAATGACCTGCGATAATAAAACCGCCATCCGAAGTCTGTTGACCACTCGAGGCATTATCATGATGCTCACCCCCAAAAGTTCTGGTCCACAATGTATCGCCAAGTGAATCGGTTCTAAGTAACCATACATCGGTTTTCCCTGCACCGAATGATTCCGTTTCTCCGACAATCATAAACCCGCCGTCTGTGGTTTGCTGGGCACACCTCGCTGCCTCATCCCCGTCACCGCCATAGGTTTTTGTCCACAATGTGTCTCCCTTATCATCAAACCTTAAAAACCACATGTCACCGTTTCGACCACAAAAGGCAAAATAACCACCGTCGCTGGCTAGTGTTACGAATTTAACGTACTGCGGATTGAGCCATAGACTGTCTCCATTTTCGTCAAACCTGTACAATCCTATGTTAGCCGCAACGATATAACCACCATCCATTGTTTGTCTCACGCAGTATCCGACCTCAGTTCCCCCGTAATCTATCTTTCTTTGCCATTCATAATCTCCGTTCTCATCTATCTTTATAAGCCACAGGTAAGCGCCGTCGCAATCCCCTGTAACTATATACCCGCCGTCCGCTGTCTGCTCTACCCAGTTCCCCGTACTAAAACCACCCCACTTCTTTACCCACATGGTATCACCCAAAGAATCCACTTTTAATAATAGAAGCCTGCTTCCAGCAAACGGCTGGACCGAATCCCCGTCTGCGTATCCGGTCATAATGTATCCCCTGTCCGTTGTCTGTCTGACGCAATTTGCTTGATCGTTAAGTCCGCCCCCGTATGTCTTACCCCAAAGATTATCGCCATCAGCATTCGTTTTTAAAAGAAAAACATCTCCACAATCACCAAGCTCAACGGTCATGCCACCTGCTATAATATAGCCTTCATCGGAGGTTTGCTGAACAGAATATCCGTAGGAAGTGGCTCCTATATGATAGTTTCTAATCCACGAAAACGCAATACTGGGCATACTTAGAGAGAAAATACATATGAAGAACAAACTGAAACACTTAATCTTCAAACAATTCGCCCGATCCATATATTTTTAATAATAATTAACAATATGTGGATGTCAAGCCTTCTCAGAGGCTGAAATAGATTTTTCGATACTTGACAAAGAAAGTAATATTAGTATATTTATTGCGTTAATTTGAAAGGAGGTGAACGACAAACACCAGGATAAGCTTGGGAAAACTCAAGTAATCGATAAACTTAAAAAGCATTACACGGAAAACCCGTGGAAGGAGATCGGCATGAAAAGTTTGATTGAATTTTTAGTTTTATCCTGCAGTACGGCCTTTGCAATTTCCTTTGAGTTTCCCATTTCGACCGCTTCAGATGACCAGTATGCACCTAGCATATGCTGGGACGGCGACAAGTTCTGGGTGGTATGGATAGACAGAAGGGCTGAAGATAACGCCATTTACGGCACCTGGGTGGACGAAGAAGGCAACGTAGGTTACCCTGAAGGCAAGCTGCTCCATTCTACGCCTAACGCAATGTCAAAATACGATTATATAAATTCACCAAGCATGGCCTTTGGCCGGGATACGTTCTGTCTTATGTGGACGGAGGAACCCTTAGCATGGCAAGGGGAAGTATGGGTAAACCTTTTAGATACCCTATTGAATCCCCTCTACGAAGAGCCCTTATTCCTTGGGCAAGGCTACGAAGGTGAAGTATTGTTCTGCAAGGAGCACTTCGCCCTGCCTTACGTGGAGTGGTACGAAACTGAGATAGAAGTTTGGTCTTTTCCCTCTATAGCTTATCTGGACGCGCCAAACCGAGAATTTACCAGTTGGAGTCTTGCCTTCAGCTGGCCCGGAGGCTGTTTTCCTACTTGCTTCTGGAATGCGGAAGATGAACTTTTGGAAATTCTTTACACACCTGACTTCTACGAGATTAAATTCCTGGCCATGCCGGACACCCTTGATCCATTTTACGAAATCGGACCGCATTCGTGGATCATTACAGCCTCCATGTTTCCAGAAGAGGTGAGTATCTACCCCATAGATGCGGTTATGTTCGGGGATAAATACGCCCTTGTAGGCGGCACAAATCACGGAACAGAATGGTCCGGCGGGGTGTGGTTTGATCTCTTTGAATACCCATACAAGCCCCTGCTTGAGGAACCGTTTATACTCCGTGAGCAGGGACTTAGGTATCTTCGTTATTGTTCCATGGCGTTCGGGTGTAATAAACTTATAACAACATGGGGATTGTGGTTCGGACCCTACATGAAAACCCCCCGGTTGATGGGCGCTGAATTGGATACACTTGGAAACGTCATATCATCCGGTGATTTATTCGGGGGTCCTGGTTACGAATGGGCGCCCGACATAAAGTTCGGATCCAATCACTTTCTCCTTGTTTGGACGGACAACCGTAACGGTAACTGGGATATCTACGGACGGATACTTGATGATTTGCCTTATGCAGGCATAGCTGAGGATGGAACGCCACCCGAAGTCCCCGCTTCGATTACGGTTTACCCCAGTCCAAGCTCAGGCTCGGTAGACATAAACCTTTCAAATATAAAAGGAGGTGAAAGACAAATAATCATTGTAGATGCGCTCGGTCGTAAGGTCTGGAAAGATGTAGTAACAGCTAATACTCTAAACTATATCTGGAATGGCGAAGCTCAGCCTTCCGGTGTTTACTACGTTCTCGTCAGCGCAAAAGATAGCCGGGCGACTGCTAAATTCATAATAAGTAAATAAACACTTAAACAATCACACGTAAGTGTGAAGGAGGCAATCGTGCAAAAAGGTAAAACCCTTTTATTCCTTCTCGGCGTGACAACCGGGTTCCTATCGCTTTATGCCCAGGCCCCGCTGTGGTGGACCGAAACCCTGGATACCCAAATCGTAGAACCTGTATTAGGTGTAGCATCCAAAGACTCGGTAAAAGCATTAATCATCGTCTCTGCATTCATTGACGATTCGTCGGATATTGACCCCCTTGGTCAAGGCCTAGCCTATTATCCGCCTTTCTAAGACCCGCTTATTTCACCAACCTGGCAACAAAGAATCGACAGTGTGTACAGGTGGAGTATAACCAATTTCCAGGGTAAGGCTTCGTGGAATAAACTACACATGACCGGAGACGTGAACCCTAACAGGAACGGTCGGTACGTCATCCCGCCCCACAACCTTGACTATTACTTAAGTTTTAAATTCGTACCCTTATTCGGTGAATGGGATCGTATGGACAGCCTGAACAAGCATCTGGTTGAAGGCATCGATCCTTACGTTGATTTCAATGAGTACGACGCTGACCACGACGGCTACGTTGACTATGTCTACTTCTTCTGTCCTCGTAACCCGGTATCAGGACTCATAAACGAATCAAATCATGGGTATGCTGACGGGAATATTACACCTATTGAAACGCAAGATTCGTCTTACTGGAATTCAGGTAACGTCCGGATAAGAAAGCGTGCAAACATGGGTTCGACACATTCCTATTACGTAGATACTATAACACAAATCAACTTCAGTACGGCATCCAATCTTTGCTATCACGAAATCGGCCATTCATTTGGTGGTGGAGTAAGTAGTAAAGTAGGCGATGATAGACATTTCGGACTAGCGGATTACTATGAGAAAGGCTTAACACCCCATGCCTGGTCAGCCGGGATAGGTAAGTATTCAGTAATGCAGTTGTACTACAAAACCTTTCATCCCCAACTTTATGCACCTCACGAAAGGATACAGCTCGGTTGGATAGAGCCGATTCCCATTACCGAGAATACCCAGAATGTCCGGCTAGTAGATTTTAACGCCGGGGACCCTCGTACAGATCCAATAGTCTACAAGATAATCATTGATAGCCTTGAACTCGACTCGTGTCGTGCCTATACAGATCCACTACACTATACGTTTTACGAGTACTTTCTCCTTGCCAACTATCAGCCGGATAGCCATTGGCTAAACGATTTAGGATGTACCTACCCAGAGTCTATTGAATACGGCCCAGCCGATGACTCAGCCGCAGGGGTTCTGATATGGCATATCAACGATTACTGGTGGCATTGGAAAGATCAACCTTATGAACTACGTAAATACTGCGACCTCGAATGCGCCGAAGGTTTCAGGGATACGAGCGGTCAACAGGGTTCATGGACCCATCACTTCCGTAAAAGCGAACTGGGTTGGGATCGTTTGGATCGTTGGGGACCTTATGCCTCAGAAGACTGGAATGATGACCACAAAGCCAGTACAACACACAAGAACGATTTCTTCCGGCCCGGATACAAAACCGCCTTTCATACTTTAACCGATCCAAACTCAGATGGATATAATCTTTACTACCGCAGATTCAGAGAATACAGTAATGATATAAAGGATGAAGAGTATGGGTACCTTAGTAATTTACCCACCCATGTAAGCATCGAAGGAATCCATTACGACGCTGGAACTGATATTAAACTCTGCATCCGTCGAAGCCGAATATGGTGTGACTACGATAAGGCAATGGATAGAACCACTCAACGTAAGTTCCTTTATGTAGCCGATACCTTTCACTTTGTTTACCCGGCGAAAGGCTACGTCTATTATACGAAGAGTTGCGATCCGTCCAAGATATGGTTCAAAGCGGATATAGTAGCCCACGATCCTGCTCACTATGACACTTTAAGCTGTGGAATCTGGCCTGCACTTGCTCTCGATGATAACAAAGAACCATTGGCAGTGTTTTATGATACGACGTGTTCAGAGGTTATATACAGTTATGCCAAATGGGATACGATAGTCGGGGAAGGCGACCAGAAAAACGATTCTATCATATGGTATGACTATCTCTGGACAGCTATTGATACACTTGTAGACATCACCGGTGACCCCGGGCCCGTAGCCATAGACTTTGAGACCTTTTATGGCGCTGTGCTGGGCGGTGAAGACTGGGCAGGTTACACTGACGACACTCTTTCCCTGGTGCACCTTGCCTACACCACCACGGAAGGCACGCCTGAAGACGTTTACTACTCGTGCTTCTTGAAACACGACCCGGACAATCTTCAGGAAGAGGCGGTCGATCTCAACCTGGATAACCCGGGTTCTCACATTACCGGGACTTCCATTGCAGTCAACTCCGATATCGATTCACTTCATAAGAACAAGGCATGTGTGGTCTACGGCGGCGTCAAGGAACTTACACCGGGATGTTTCTACAACGAGCGCTGCTACAGGCCGGGCTCCGGCATAGGGTGGAGTCCTTCACCTTATCTTTTCCCAAACAGTGTAAGCGACAATCCATCCGAACCCCTGGTTCCTTTCGTTGACATCTGGCTGGATACGATACGTGTCGTTTACAACGCCAATGACAGTATCTTCTGTGCGGTAAAACCTGTCGGTTACCCTCACGATTCATGGGCGCTTGATGCTGTAGTTCTGGACACCCAGCTTGCCGGTCAGAACCGCTACCCGCAGATTGCAGGTTCCATAATTACCTGGACGAATGTCTCAGACTCTACTACGGGCGATACAACTGTCTGGGCTTACGACTATTCTACAGATAGGTTGTTTCAAGTAGACGGGGCATATTCTCCTAACGGTTATTTCTGTCAGGCAACCGTTGTCGATACCGGTGATTTACCGGGTGCAGACTACGGTGTTGCTTATATGTATCAGCACGGTACGTTCCTGCATCCAGATCCATGCTGGGCTGTTTACTACCGCTCTCCATCAGGCTTCGGCGGCAATATGGAAAACGAAGGACCTGGTATGCCGCTTATTATTAAGCCGCCTGAGTTTAATATGTTCTTGTCCCGCAATCTTCTTAAGGCTAACCGTTTCAGCGTATTTACAAGACATGGAGACTGCGAACTTTCGGTTTTCGACGTATCGGGCCGAAGGGTAACAAGGCTGGAAATCGAGGCCGGAGAAAACGGAGTCGAGATCGAAACGCCCATCGATTGCGAGAACTGGTCGCAGGGCGTTTACTTCGTCCGTGCTGTTCACGATGAGAATACTATACGGACGAAGAAACTGGTGTTGTTAAAGTAATATACTTAAGGAGGGGAGTGAACTCCCCTTCCTTATCATTTTCCAACCGTCTTGGGGTTCAACTTTCCTTGACATCGGGTTTGCCCTGACTATCATTAATCCCAATGTACATGAATAAGGCGATCGCGTTCATCAAGGAACGCTTCGAGGCGGGGGATGCCGGCAATCCAGAATCTAAAGCATCGTGCGCAGGTTTTTTTCCATTAATCTGTCTAAAGGTTAGAGAGATTTTATCTTTACATCTTTGGACCGGAGGTCTATTTGTGGTTTAGGTTATCCAGGGTCGTTGTTTTTCTCCTCGCAGCCGCGATACCTGTCTCAGCTCAATATTATTACGGCAAGAATAAGGTTCAGAGGGAGGTTGAAACTACCTATACCCTTGAAACCGAGCATTTTACCATCTATGTAGAAGAGGGGGGAGAGCCATTAGCTCAGTTCGCGGCGGATGTAGTGGAAGAGGCCTATCGTCAGCACTCAGCAGATTTCGGTTTCGACCTTCCGGTCAAGACACCGGTCATTATATATAAATCAGGTCCGGATTTCGCTGCAACCAATATAATCCTCGAACCCATCGAGGAGTCCATCGGCGGTTTTGCAGAAATCTTCAAGAATCGTGCAGTGGTACCCTTTACGGGTTCCTATACCGACCTTCGTCACGTGCTTTTTCACGAGTTGGTTCATATATTCCAGTACGAACTTTACTTCTCCCTGACCATGTCCAATCTCTTTTCGATTATACCCGGATTTACTCCGCCACTATGGATTATGGAAGGCTGCGCCGAGTTCTCTTCTTCTCACGGAGGTGACGTGCAGGAGGCTTTCATGCGTGACCTTCTTTTAACCAACAATATCATACCTTTAGAGGAACTAGAGTACTGGGGTGGATACATTGTTTACCGACAGGGGGAATCGGTATTCTTGTTTATAGAAGAAAGGTACGGCAGGGACAAGGTGTTCGAGCTCATGCATGCGATGAAGCTTCGTGGCAGTATGGACGGGGCCTTTCAGAAGGTGTTCGGGATGAATGTCGAAGACTTTGGGGCCGATTGGTTAAACTGGCTCAGGAAAAGGTATCTGCCCGATATCGACAAGTTAGGCAACATGAAGACCCAGGCCAGGCTCCTGACCGATCATGAGAAGGATTTTACATACTATACCGGAAGCGTGGCGCTTTCACCCAACGGGTCCAAGGTCGCCTACGCTTCGACCGGAGGCGATTACCTGAAAGTGAAGGTTATCAGCGGATTCGACGGTAAGGAATTGAAGACCCTTCTCAGGGCGGGACGAACCGCAACCTTTGAACGTTTGCCTCTACTCCGAAGCAATATGTCCTGGTCACCTGACGAGGACAAGCTTGCCGTTATCGGGTTTTCACGCAACCGTCCGGTGCTTTTATGGGTAGATTATTCATCCGGGAAGACGGTTGGACGCTATCGTTTGAATGTCGACGATGCGTACGCCCCTGCCGTATCCCCGGATGGAAGCAGGATTGTGTTCGTTGGTATTAAGGGAGGCGAGTCCGATCTATATTCACTCGACCTCAAATCCGGGGGTGTGGAAAGACTCACCTATGACATATATGAAGAACAGGACCCTTCCTTTGACGGTGAGTTGATTATCTATTCCTCTGATAAGCCCGAAGCGGACAGTGTATGGGAGATCGGAAACTACGCTGTATGGCAGCTTTCACCATCGGGAAGGACAAAGCGGATTACCCCCCGGCTATCCAGGGTGTCTTCACCGCACGTAATCGATGGAAAGATCGTATTCATAGGACCGGGGTTCCAGCTTTTTTCATACAACCGCGAAGATTCGACACTTGCCAGGCTTACCGAGTGGTTTCAGAAGGTAGAGGAATTCTCGCCGGCTCAATCCGGCAAGGCGGCCATGATTATATACAACAATTCAGGCTACGACGTCGGGATGCTTAACGGAATCGTCCAGTCGCTTGAATCCTCACAGGATACATTAGATATTCCGGCCGAAGAGACCGGGGAGGATACTTCTCAATTCTACACCTATTTACCTGAAGATATAGAGATGGAAGATTTTTCGCCCTACAAGCTTGCATTTTCAGCGGATTACATATATGGTTCAGGCGGCTACTCTTCGGTTTACGGGGCGTCAGGGGACTTCAACATGGCCTTAAGTGACATGCTGGGTGATCATCGCATCTACCTGTACGCCTATCTTTACGGCGATCTGCTTTCATCCGACGCGGTGGTGACCTACTGGTTTTTGAAACGAAGGACAGACTTCGCTGTCGGTGGCTTCCAACTGGTTGATTTTTACGAGTACTGGACTACCGATACCACATTCAATCTTACAGAGCGCGCCCGACGCGGTATTACTACCCTTGTTTCGTTTCCGTTAAGCAAGTTCTTCAGGCTTGAGACCGGTATCGACGGTATGGCCGTAACCTACGATGAGAAGATAGATTGCTACTTTACCGATTACCCCTACTATACCTGGACGGAAGATACAGTCTATACAAACCCCTTGTTCCAGGCTAATGCATGGCTGGTTTTTGACAACGCATTATGGAAGTACTACACACCGATGTCTGGTTTCAGGATGAGACTTGGGGGGTATTCATCGTTCCTTTCGGCGGATAAATACCAGACCGTTCAGGCCGATTTCAGGGGATACTTGCCAATTACCAAGCGCGCATCTATTGCACTTCGAACCTATGGCGTTGCAAGCTTCGGGGAAGACAGGGAGTACTATTACCTTTCCGGTCTTGGTTCGGGTGAATACAGGGATTTCAGCCTTTTCGGCGGCCCTTACGACGTTCGGGGCTACTATTACGATTACTTCGATCCCCTGATTGGTTCCAAGGCCTTCTTTACCAACCTTGAACTCAGGGTTCCCTTCGTAGATCAACTGGATATTGCGTTCCCACTGCCTCTAAGCCTTGGAGGGATACGCGGGGTTGTGTTTACCGACGCGGGTTTTGTAGCGGACGAGGAATTGCCCGTGTTATGGGAAGACGGGACGCTTGTTGATCTTAAGGCGGGTTACGGTGCAGGACTGCGCTGGCTATTAGGATACTTTATGTTGAAGTTCGATTTTGCAAGACCGTATCAAACCGATGAGGAGAAGCCATGGAAGTTTCATTTCAGGGTAGGGGCGGATTTCTAGCTAGGATTACCTTTGGGTTAAGCCTGTTAACGTTCATTATCCTCGGTACGGGATGCGTGCGCGTTACGAGACCGCCTGAAGATTTAAGCTACGGGGAGATCCCCTCGTATTCATGGGAAACACTGATGCTTCAGGAATCTTTCCGTTTCGATTATCACAGCTACAGCAAGGTTTTTGATTTCGAGGTTGCAGGTGAAGGAAAGGTGGTTATGCCTGATGCGTTGAGGTTCAAGGGGATATGGAGGCTGGGAGAAGAGGAGAGGGAGCTCAATCTGGCGGCAGCCGGTGATTATCAGCTGGAGAAAGAAGACGGCGAATGGGTCGCCCGTCAGCGCAGCGAAGAGGCAAAAATCATCTCCCAGGTGGATCAGGCCCTCAGAAAAGCCCTGCTTAGAAGGAAAGGAAAGGGTTTTAAGCTGGTTGAGGATGCCGGGAAGACCCTGACCTACTCCTTTAAGCCCAATCTTGCCTATCTTGACCCTAAGTTTGAGAAGAGGTTTGATGCGGAGTTAATAATCGACGGACGCACGCTTCTTGCCGAAAAAATTCACATCGTTTCTGAAGATGAGGAGGTCGGGTTCGATTTTTCCGTTGATAGAATAAACAGGGTCAGCCGTATCGGTCTGCCGTTTTCAGAGAATTTCATGATTACCTACAGTCCGGAGTGGGGGTCAATCTGGAGGGCGAAGATAGGGCTCAAAAGACGCCTGAGAGAGTTGGGAAGGAAATTGCGCATCGGTATGAACCAGGGTCAGATGGAGGTTACTTTAGCTTTACCCGTGGACGAAGGTATAGCCCGTATGCTGGGTGAACCGGGGGAATTGTCTATCTTGGCTCTGCAACTGGAGGGGTCGGGTCCGACGATTAACAAACGTGGGGTTGTTTCCGATATCTTCTATGTGGCGGATACGCTTGCCCAGCCGAAGGTAAAATC
>WJJO01000361.1 GCA_014729665.1 Caldifarciminota bacterium | reverse complement strand
GTATTACTTGAAGGAGATGGAATTCAGATACAACTACAGAGATTTGACTTTTGACCAGCAGGTGAATAAACTAGTAGAAATACTTATGAGGAAACCAAATTATGCTTAGTAGTTCGATACTAAACTATACAAGACCCATATCAAATATCAAATTTTAAAGTGCAAATTTACGGAGTAAAACAAAAGGTGGATCAACGTGAGATAGCGAATAGGTTTCTGGATCTTGCCGTAGGAATCATAAGAATCTCCGAGAAGATATCAAAATCGCCGGTTGGACGGCACATTGCGAGTCAGATAACACGATCGGTAACTTCTGCCGGCGCTAACTATCAAGAAACCTGCGGTGCTGAAAGCAGGAAAGATTTCATTCATAAGTTTCAGGTTGTATTGAAAGAACTACGTGAATCCGCGTACTGGATGAAATTGATTATCAGGGCGGAACTAATTCCTCCCGAAGTAAGTTGTCCGTTAATGAACGAAGTAGAAGAATTGACCAAAATCATCGCTAAGTCGGTCGTTACAGCAAAAAGCAAGGGTAAAATCTGAATTTAATATTTGCACTTTGATATTTGAAATCGATTACTCATTAGGAGGTATCAATGTCTAAGTTTCGATCGACTACCGTTCTCGGTATGCTGGATAACAAACGCAAGATTGCAGTCGTCGGTGCCGACGGCCAGGTTACTTTGGGTGATACTGTTATGAAGCATACCGCGAGGAAGATACGCAAGATAGGCGAGAGCATACTTATCGGGTTTGCAGGCTCCACTGCAGACGCACTCACACTCTACGAAAAGTTCGAGGCAAAGGTCAACGAGTATCCGGCTAACATAACACGCGCCGTGATTGAGCTTGCCAAGGAGTGGCGCATGGACAGGGCGCTGCGCAGGCTGGAGGCGTTCATGGCTATCTTGGATCCTGAACATGCGTTCGTCGTTTCGGGTACGGGCGATATAATCGAGCCGGACGATTCAATAGTCGCCATAGGTTCGGGTGCCCCGTACGCCCTTGCCGCGGCCCGGGCCCTTTCAGCCCACTCCAGACTCAAGGCACGTGAGATTGTCGAAGAGTCCCTGCGGATTGCTGCAGAGATCTGCATATACACAAACTCGGAGGTGCACATTGAAGAAGTGTCTTAGTCTTCTGATAACCGTCACGGCTCTTATGACCTCGACCGGCTGCTTTAACCGGTACAACGTAGAGCGCTGGAACGCAGAACCCGTAATAAAGGTCCTGGTCGCGGAAAACGCATCGACCGTGAACGTATCGGCAAACGGCAGCCACACACTTTCGATGAAGGCGGGTTCCACACCTGTGGTCGGGTCAGGAAGCTGGCAGGTATCGGGCGTAGCCTCAGGGCTTTCGGTAACACTCAACGGGACAGAGCATCTGACATCTGCAAGTCTTCCTTTGAAATTTGCCCCCGACGAGCGCACCACCCTCACGGTAAACGGCACCTCATACAGGGGCTGGCTTGCAGTTACACCCGGGTCAGCCTCGGGCTTCAACGTAATCAATATGCTGCCTTTGGAGCAGTACCTGTACGGTGTGGTGCCGCGCGAGATTCCGTGCAGTGCTGAGATACTTTCCGCGGTCGAAGCCCAGGCGATATGCGCGCGCTCCTATGCGATAGCGCGTTTCGGTGGACACCGAAAGCAGGGATTCGACGTATATTCAGATACACGGGATCAGGCTTACGGGGGGATAGCGGTCGAATCCAGGTGGGGGACCGAAGGGGTGAACCGTACGCGCGGGATAGTGGCATTCTCCGGGGATGAACTGCTCGACGCACGCTACTCATCTACCTGCGGGGGGCGGACGGCAAACTCCGAGGACGTGTGGTCCTCGGCCCTGCCCTACCTGCGCAGCAGACGGGACAAGCCGCTGTTCGGCAAGATTTACTGCCACGAATCTCCATACGTGGACTGGACTAAGGAAGTCCCGAAGCAGGAGTTCTACTCGGTGCTCGCGCGTTCGATTCCCTCGGGAGCACGGATTTCCTCCTGGAGCCTCGATATCAACCGGAAGTCGAAGCGTGTGGTGAAGATGATTATCAAATCCGATCAGGGAACGCACGAGATAAAGGGCTCTGTGCTTCGCTCGGCGTTCGGGCTGCGCAGCACGTGGTTCAAGATTAAAGAAAAACAGGACGTAATGGTCTTCGAGGGTCACGGCTGGGGGCACGGCGTGGGCATGTGTCAGTACGGGGCTATGGGGATGGCCAAGCTTGGCAAGAGCGCAAAGCAGATTTTAAGACACTACTACAAGGGTGTTTGGACGGCGAGGCTCTATAAGTAACACCCCCACCTAAAAGTCCCGAAGGGGGTTAATCCTCACCCCGTCGAGAGAGAGGTATAACCTTGCATTAGGGATGTCAGTTATTCCCCTTCCCCCGACGCGACCGTTCTTCCAGAACGTACGCGTCGACCCCTTCCACCAGGGAAGGGGATTATCCTTTTAATACCGGGTTTCCCCCACCCTTTGTGGAGGGGGTGCACTTCGCAAGAATGGCGGGGGAAGGTGAAGCCTTGACAGAGCAAACAATAGTTGTATTCTCAGGAATTGGAGGCTGATATAAAATGTACTATGCAACCAACTGCGTCTCATGTTGGCCTTCGTCTAGTTTAGGTTGTCTTAGTATAGACAACTTCTGGTAAGGTGTCAAGTGTTTGATTCCTCCATGCCGACG
>WJJO01000360.1 GCA_014729665.1 Caldifarciminota bacterium | reverse complement strand
CTCATCGTCTAAAATTATACCGAGACCGAAGGCACCCGCACCCTGACAGAAGGCATGGGCATCGTAGGAATCGTTTCCCCCGGCGTCCCATATTGCACCCACACCCAGTATCCCTGCACCCTGGGAAAAGTGCCGAGCCTTGTAAACATCGTCACCTTCAAGGTCAATGAGATACCCCAGCCCCATGAAACCGAATCCCTGGGTGTAGTTTATATCCACGGCTTCGTAGGTATCGTTACCCTTGTGGTCGATTATTAACGATATCTGCATTATTCCGGAGGCCTGCTTTCCTTCATAAAAATCATCGCCGCCAAGGTCAATAACGATTGCTGCATCTTCGGCAAGCGCATCGTTTGAGACACCGGATACAATAAAAGCCCCATGCGGTGTTTCGTAGATGAAAGCGTTCCTTGTTCTGGAAATGTCCTGATAGAAATCTTCGGTGTAAGAATCACTAGTAACATAAAGGTACTTCTCAACCGCCTCTGAAAGGATATAGTTGGCTATCCAGATATATTTATACTCAACCCTTCTTGCCCGTTCGATGAACTCAAACTGGGAACAAACATCCCCTGTAAGCGAGGGCATTCGCTTGCCGTCAGGTGCAATGAAGTACCCGGGATTGGCAAGAAAGAGTTCAATCTCCTCGTCGGACAAATCAGCGGATGACTGGTTAAGATAGTACGATGCTGTAAGATAGGCCAGATATAACTCAATGAGCATAGTTTTATACCCTTGAGTAAAACCCGACTCTGACAGTGCATCTACGAATCTTTGGACTTCGGGTTGAATGTATTGAGTCGATAACTTCACGTACAACTCAGAAACCTCCGGATACTCTCTCGTCCCCCTTAGTAGATTTTGGGCGTAGAACAAGGCACTCAATCCGCTAACCTCATGTGCTGAGATAATCTCCCTTGCATTATCCTCTGCCCACTGCTTCATGTATAAGGGCCGGTTGGAGACGTAGTCGATTATGGGGAACCTCGCTGCAAACCTGTATCCGCCTTCCCATCCCCTTGGCAGTTCGATATCCCTCACGTCCAACCCTATCCTTGCCCCGCAGAAGTCCAGGGGATTACCCTCGACCTTTACAGGCTGAGGTGTCGAAAGGCTCTCGAACCATGTAGAGAAAGGGTAGGGCTCGATATCCACCGTTTCTGTCGCCGGAACTGTTAACATCACTAACATTAAAACCAGATTCATGAAACCTCCAAATCGTTTGGGTATCCTAGCCGGTTAATAATCCCTGTCAACTCTTGACAAACAGTTACTAATCCATAGGATAGCAGGAGAAAATAAACTGTACAGAGGAGGTTTTGATGGCGAAACACACGTTCTGGGATAACCGCACCGCGTTTATCCTTGCCTCTATTGGCTCGGCCATCGGGCTGGGCAATATCTGGCGTTTTCCATACATAGCCTACAAGTTCGGCGGAGGAGCTTTCCTTATCCCTTACCTGGTTGCGCTCCTTACAGCCGGCATCCCGCTTCTGATACTCGAATTCTCACTGGGGCACAAGATGCGCTCGGCGGCGCCAAACGCCTTCTACAAGGCGCGCAAGAACACCGAATGGGTCGGCTGGTTTGCCCTTCTGGTGGGATTCGGAATCGTAACCTACTATGCTGTGATTATGGCATGGTCGGGCCGTTATCTTATCGCTTCATTCAACCAGGGCTGGGGTACTACCCCCCAGGCTGTCCATGATTTCTTCTACACGACGGTTCTCGGCGCAGAAAAGGCCCCGGACGTTATCTACAAGGCCTTCGAGATAAAGAGGTTAATGTGGCCTCTGTTGATTATCCTTGCGGTGGCATGGGTATGGGTGCTTCTATCCATCTGGAAAGGGGCCAAGACGGTGTCCAAGGTTGTATGGATTACCGTCGTCCTGCCGTGGTTGATATTACTCATCTTTCTGATTCGAGGTGTTACTCTTCCCGGTGCGGCGGACGGGTTGAGATACTTCTTAACCCCTAACCTCGAGGCGTTAAAGAACCCGGAGGTGTGGCACGCGGCCTACTCCCAGGTGTTCTTCTCATTAACGGTCGGATTCGGCGTGATGATTGCATACGCCTCGTTCCTGCCCAAGAAGTCTGACGTAATCAACAATGCCATCATAATAGGCCTGGCGGATGCAGGCACCGCCTTTGCCGGTGGAATAGTCGTATTTTCGACATTAGGTTACTACGCAGGGGTGACCGGGCAGCCTGTCGCCCAGGTTGTCGATTCAGGTCCTGGTCTCGCGTTCGTAACCTACCCGATGATTATTAATACACTGCCGTTCGGAAAGGTGTTCATAATCATCTTCGGTGTACTGTTCTTCCTCATGCTGCTCACCCTAGCCGTAGATTCGGCATTCTCGCTTGTTGAAGGGGGTGCCGCAGGTCTTCTGGACCGCTTCGGTTGGAAGCGTTGGAAGACGTTGATAGGAATTGCCGTAGTAGCCCTTATCGTAGGACTCATCTATATTACTAACGCGGGATTGTACTGGCTGGACATGGTCGACAACTTTATGAACAACTTCGGGCTGTTCATTGTGGCGCTCCTTGAATGCATCGTCGTGGGGTGGGTGTGGCGAGCACACCACCTGCGAAGGTACTCGAACCTTCGCTCCGAGGTCAAGGTAGGCCGCTGGTGGGAAGGCATGGTACAGTGGATTATCCCTGCGGTTACCATCTTCATTCTTATCTTTACGGTTATCAAGCACGTAAAGGCCCCGTACGGCGGCGACTACATCGGTGAGTTCCTGGGCGGCTGGCTCCTCATTGGTCTTTTTGCAGAGATTGCCGTAGTTATCTCCCGAATGAAGTGGAGAATCAAGATAATGGGAATGCTCATACCACCCGTACTCATCGGGACCTTCTACGGCCTGAGATTCATCTGGATGCAGTCACATGCAGTAGAATACCTGTATCCCTTCTTCCAGACCAAGCTGTTTATCCTTCTCTGGTGGATTGGAGTTGCCGTGGTTACCGAGGTGGTCATCTTCCTGACTAGATTCTCCCTCAAACGCAAGATTGTTCTCGCTGTTGTGCCCCCGCTTATCCTTGCCGCCGTATACGCGATTGCATGGGCATGGCAGGAAGGCTATCCCCAGATAGTTATCCTCATCGTTTCGTGCCTGGTGCTTTACGGGGGTATAGCCCTGGCGCTGTTTCGCTCTGCAAGGCACCAGCGAAAACTAAAGCTCGGACACATCAAACCGCCGCCGGATGATGATGAAGAAGATTAAGTAAAGCTAACTTACAATACGACAAGATCGCAGGAAGGCCGGATGAACCGGCCTTCTTTTTTATAGTAAGAGGTATTCCACTTGACAAGAAAAGCAAGAATTAGTATAATAGTAAGATGAACAAGAAAGGGGTATGTACGCTTCATCAGATTTTCTTCGGAATCGTTACCGTGAGTGATAAGGGGCAGATTGCAATACCTGTGGATGCGCGGAATGCACTCGATATCAAACCCGGAGACAAACTCTTCGTGCTTCGCAGGAAGGACGGGAAGGGCGTGACGCTCGTGAAGGCCGAGGTTATGGACGAGTTACTTAGAAATATGCTGGAGTAGACAAGATTAGCATCTGATCCTTGATAACGGTGATGTGGACAACGGAGGCCAGCTCCGGCTGGCCTTACTTACTTGTGCTCCTTTTTAGCCAAAGGCTAAAAAGATCGCAACGATATTTGGTCTAGGATTGACACGAGGTTTCTAATATGTATATTTTAGTGTTACAAAAGGAGAAGAAATGATTAATAGACCTAAAGTTTTTTTGTGCCACTCAAAAAAGACAGAGACATAATTTAAAAAAATTGCCGATGACTTACGTATTTGTAGAATTGATCCTTGGCTTGATGAGTGGGAAATTCCTGCAGGCGCACCTTTCCAGAGAACGATATTTGGTGATGGTATTCCTAATTGTGATTCCTTTTTTATTTACCTTTCAGAGGCTTCGATAAAATCAGAATGGGTTATAAGAGAATTAGATGCAGCTTTTATCCAACAAAGTCGCGATAAGAGTTCAAAGATAATAACTTTTGTCGATGCTGATGAGACTCGAAAAAAGCTTCCTCCTGATATAGCAGCACTTCAGAGTCCAATAATCAATAATCAACAATACTACGTTGGTTTTATCAGGTTTGTAAGTAGAATTTACGAAAACCAAATTACTAAAATCAAATCGGAACGTAACCTTGATGCTGAAAATCAACGGTTGATTCTTGAAAAGAAAGTAGCCGAACTAGAGAAAGAATTAATTAAACTGGAAAGAGGCGACCCCTTAGGATTGGAAGAAATATACCTTGGCTTGGGTAAGCACGATTACATTATCAAAGGTCAATCCAGAATGACAAACGCTATAGAGATTTTTCAACTTATCTATCCGTTACTTGTCGTAAAGACATATGTATTCCAAGTTGCCGAAAAAAATCTCGATTTTTATGGGTCATATGATTCTACCCAAAAAATATACGAACAAATACAAACCCTCTTCGGAATTTCTTTTGAAGAATTACTTTCCCCGTTTGCATTAAGAGAACTCATTAAACGGGATGATGAAGAAGGCTATATTTCAGATCGTTCATATATGTATCTTACTAACGAAGGTAAGAATTTTGCTTTATTCTTGGAGAGAAAAGAAGATGAAGCAGCGGATCAAGAGAATGAATTGTTCAGTTCGACCTAGAGTGATCATAGCGTTATATCCCAGGTTTGAACCAGTAGTAATCTGCCAAAACCTCCTGTGCGCGGGCTTTTAGCTTATCTCCAATCCCGTACTTGACTGAATGTTCCTCCAATGTAAGCGGATGGAAGCAGTTGGCAGGCTTATGCAGCACCATGTCAGCGGCACTCATGTCCGAGAGTATTTCCTCGAAAAGCATCTCTTTCATCCATTCCAGGTTCTCCGGCGCCATCGCGTGGAACACCCTTGTCGTTTCCGGGAGGATCACAGCCTGCATGATGAAACGTTTCTTATACCGCGGGATGGACATGCACTTGTCCCAGTCCAGGTCGTACTCATCCGTAAGCATCTTGTATGTTTTCTTTGCTTCCTCGCGAGTGGCAACCAGACCTGCAAGGTAATCGAGCTTGCCCACCCGTATCCAGGCCTTTGCCTGCTCGATATCGATAAAGCATCCAACGAGATTCGAGATAAGGTGGATGATGAAGTTATCACGGTTGTTCTCACGGTTGTGCTCGAATACCCGCTTGTCGATTTTATAGGTCATCTCGTCATTCGTCAGCGACTCTTCGCAAATCTTCATGACGTCAGCCCTGTAGTCTCTCAGAAGTTCTTCGTTCGGGTCAGTCTTGTCGTAGTCCAGCTTGTATGTGTCGTACACGCCCATCGCGCCAATCTTGTGAAAGAGGTTCTCCTGTTCGGCTTTGGTGACGACCTCCAGGGGCGTCTCGGCACCTTCACCCATCGGCAGAAGCTTCTCGTAGACCTCTCTCGTTT
>WJJO01000359.1 GCA_014729665.1 Caldifarciminota bacterium | reverse complement strand
TGATTAACGCTCTTGCCACCGCGACCTTCTGCTGCATTCCCCTGGAAAGGTCTTCCATAGGATCGGTAAAACGCTTGGTTGAAAACCCGAGTTCTGCCAGAACGTCGAGTGCGCGCTGTTTTGCAGTACGCAACGGCACTCCGTAGAGCCTTGCAGAGTAACGCAGGTTCTCCCATGCCGACAGGCGCTTGAAGAACGCTGCATCGACAGAGACCCTCGAGATGAGTGGACGGACCTGGTAAGGTTTCGTGACCACATCAAGACCGCACACCCTTGCCCGACCCATATCAGGATAAAGCAGGGTTGAAAGGATTCGGATTAAGGTGGACTTACCCGATCCGTTCGGTCCTATCAGTCCGAAGCATTCACCAGCCCGGACATCGAAGTTGATGTCCACGAGTGCTTTTATCCGCTTCTTCTTCTTAAACATCTTACCGCCGTTAAAGTTCTTATAAACCTCCTGGCAGCATATGACCGGTTGCATTATTTCACCTCCATGGGTTGATTTTTTCCGCAACCGAAGACCTCGTCATGTTAAGACTGAGGTCTTTTTACGCAAGTCCCGTTTTATTAGAGCTTGCGTAATTTTAATTCAGGTTTTCTGTCCGGAGTTTTCTTGTATTGTTACCTGGAAAGAAGAACCCCGGGCTGAATACCCGGGGTTAAATTCTACAAAAATAGTAGGATTAAACTACGGGCATCCCTCACTAGGATACAGGGTAAAGCCAATCACCAGAATCGGCCTCCACAGGTTGTGTTTTATCCTATCTATCATCTTCTGTTCCTCCATTTAATAATCTACGTTTTCTTCCAGCATAAATTATACGTAACCCGGGATGGTTGTCAAGTAAAATACTTCACGAAGATACTACGACTCTCCGTGAAGACACCGAATTTTCACACGGAGAGAATACTAGTAGTCTGACTACCATCTAAAAAACCCGGAAGATAAGCAACCTGACCAGAACAATTACGATTGCAGCCACAGAAAGCCACAATCCGACGTTTGAAAGCGTCCTGTTCTTCTTTGTACGCTTGGGGATAACGGCGAATATTATCCCTAATACACCGAATACTAATGCCGCTCATTGAACGTAGGGGATGAGGGGCATGAAGGCACCGAAACTCGTCAATATAGCTATTATGCCGAATACGAGGGCAAGAACGCTCATTATTCCTCCTGGTTGAGTTCATTAAATCCTACATCCCTTCAATGAAATGTCAAGGAGAATCCCCGGATTTCTGTTTTGTCTATGGCTTCTGGTGATCTCTGTGTTTACATATACCTAGAAGCGAAAGCCCGCTCGAAGGGTCAGGCTTACGATTCCGGGTTCGAGCGGCGCTAGGGCCGGAAAGGAGTAGCCGGCCTGGCAGCGAATAAGAAGGTGTCTGGTTGCAAACCACAACATGCCTGCTCCAGCCTGAAGGTTAAAACGAACGGGATAGTGATAAGCCCGTTCATGGTAGTAGTGGAATCTCCGAAGGGAAGGGCCCAGGCCAAGGGCGCCCTGCAGGTTTCCTTGCGTATTCAACATCAGTAGGCGATACTCTCCCATAAGGGTTAATTGCTGATCCCGGCTTAATCCCGCCTCATCCCGTCGCTTTGAAAGGCTCTCCGCGTAAAGAATGAGGACATCTATTCCCTCCCGGTCGGTGTAGTAACCCGCCTCGACCTCGACCTGCCACACCCGGTTTACCGGTTCAAATTCACCGAGCCAAACACTACCGGCATTGTAAGCGCCGCCCGCTCCCCCCAAAAGAACCACACTGTCTGCAAACAGGGATGAAGTGAATACGATTATTACCAGGCAGTTGAGTTTCATCTGTTCACGGTTATCGGATCCGTCCATGAAGGCATATCAGGTCTATTGCTTGAATCCAGGAGATCGTGCCAGGCCTCATCCGTTAATCTTTCCGATATCGGGTGTTTGAACTCGTAGTAGGTGTAGGTTCCACCCCGCGCAACATAGGGTTTGCCCTCAATCTCCACTATAACATACAGCCTTGCAGGATCGCCGGTTGCCTCCTCCAGGACGAGTCCGGAGTTGGGGTCGGTGTGCACGTCTGCTGCAAGTGCCGCGCGTTCGTCTTCTTCGCCTGTTACGACCTTTCCCAGCATTGAAGGCATGTAGGAAAGCTTTCCTGCAACCGTCCAGAGCCACTTGTGTTCGGCAGGGCTAAGACCTTCTCGCTGTTTATGCGAGAGTATATCGAGTTTATCCATAACCTCGGAGAAGTACAGGTAGGTTTCGGCTATCGGATGCTCGGGATCATCGGAATCTAGGAACTCTGCAATCGTTCGCGCGCACTCAGCCATCCGGGCATAAAGCCCACCTGCGTCCTCTACCGCGGCAAGATGCAGAGGCGGGGGAGGGGGCGGTTCCTCGCCGGGTTCCGCGGCCATTGCATAACCTGTATAGCTCTGCTTGGCATAAAGGATTGCATCGTGACGCAGTTCGGCCCACGAACCCAGAGAGGTTACAAGCTTCTTGCGCTCCCAGGCGGTATCATCGACCCTGGGCGGTGCGGAACCATCCTTGTAGGTAAGGAAGAAGTCGAACCATCTGAAGTAGATTGCCGATTCCTTGTCACGTGGAGATAATCCCGCATACCACTTCATCATCTTCTCGAACTGTTCTTTGTAATTCTCGTAATCGGTATCGCCTTCATCTGTGAGTATTTGATAGGCGATATTCCAGCGCAGTACCGCCAACAGGTCAAGCCCGCGCGGGAACACCCTTCTGGGGCCTAGCTGGGTTTGCCCGAGTGTGAAGGGCTTACCTTCACCGCGATACGCGCGGACCTTATCGAAGACGAGTTCTGAGAAGATGTACGAATCTGGTACGAACCTCTGGGGCATGAAGCGGACGGTTACCGGGATCTTGACGGGTTCTTCAGTCTCCGGTGAAGGAACGAAACCGGAGATGATCTTCGGTTGATTGTTTTCAGCAAGGTATGCTGCGAACTCATGCATCCTGTCTTCATTAGTAAGCGTATTCCCCGAGATATCATCTGAAAAGAATTCCCGCGCTTCAGCGATAAGCAATCCCGGAGTCAAATCCTCGGCTGCACCGAAGAAGAATGCAGTGGGTTCGTATATGTCCTCCCAAAGACCGTTGAGTTCTGCGTCATCATCCAGATGTATGCCCATCAGCATCGCGGCCTGCAGGTATTCTTTCGGATCTGAATGATTATCCGGCACCTTCAAGGGCAGGCGTCCGTACCACATCATCGTCCTGAAGTAGCGCCGAAAATCGTCCGATCGGGTGTAGTGCCCTCGAGGTACGTACTGGGAGTAATCCTCGGTTACATCATCCATGAAGGATATCCTCTCTATCCCTGAATGCTTATCTATCCTTTCAAGTTCGGTCTCGACCTTCTTGGCGCAATCCTTATCCTTAACGTCAACATCAAGTTCCAGCAGTCTTGCCGCGACTGCGAAGTAGATGTAGTTGATCTTTGCGGCCTCCCTTAATTCCTTTGGAGCCCTTTTATACTCCTTTTCGGTGTATTCAAGCATGCCCGATGTCAGGGTCTCCAGCTTGGGAAGAAGCTCCTCGATTTCGATTATCCGTACCGTGTAGTCGACCATCATGTGCAGGGTATGAAACGGAAGGTCTGCTGAGATAAATACGGGGGTGTAGGGGGATTCGGTGTAACCGGAGTAAACCTCGTAGATGCTTTCCTTCCGGCTAGGGGTGATTAGGAAACCGATTTCATCCAGTGTTGTCAGTTCAGCTTCTCCCAGACGATAACTCAGATCCGGCTGCTTGGCCGCGACATCATAGCCTTCAAGTCTTTCATCCATGGTTGCCGCAACCGAAAGGATTAGTGTAAATATCTTTATCAGCCACATCTAGCCTCCTTTGTTGCTCTTTAATACAACGACTATACCTCAACTATTCCCCCAGTCAAGAGGATTGAGTAACGGGTATCAGTATAAACCCCGGACACTGAGGTAACGCTCCCCGGTATCTACGAGCATACATACGATGAGTTTACCGGAATTTGCAGGTCTCTTAGCCAATTGACGTGCCGCGTAAGCGGTCATTCCGGAGGATATTCCTGCAACGATGCCTTCGGTACGCGCAAGTTCCCTGCAGGTTTCAAAGGAGGCTTCCTCTGAAGCCGTAACAATTTCGTCTACGAACTCCTCTTTGAAAACCTCGGGGATGAAACCCGGACTTACCCCCGCCTGTCGATGAGGCTGATATTTGCCTGCAGAAAGCATTGGCGCCGCCTCAGGTTCTACACCTACAATCTTGACTGAAGCCTTCCGCTCCTTGAGTGTTTCCGAAACCCCGACAATCGTACCGCAGGTACCGAGCCCTGCCACAAAGACGTCTATCTTGCCGTCCGTATCTCGCCAGAGCTCCATACCGGTAGTTTCCCGATGGGCACAGGGGTTGTTGGGATTACAGTGCTGATCGATATAGTAGGAGTTGGGATTCTGCTCCCATAGATCCAGTGCCTTGAGCTTGGCTCCCCTTGAACCCTCAACTGCAGGAGTAAGCACAAGTTCCGCCCCAAGGGCGCGGAGAAGGCGCTTCCGTTCATCTGACTGGTCCTCGGACATCGAGATGACGCATCGGTATCCCTTTGCCGCACAGATAAAGGCAACTGCAAGCCCCGTATTGCCCGAGGTAGCCTCGATAACCGTCGTTCCAGAATCGATCTTGCCTTCCCTTTCAGCCGCCTCAATCATGCAAAGAGCCGGCCTGTCCTTCACACTGTAGGGATTAAACATCTCGAGTTTAGCCGCTATCGTTGCGTGAAGCCCCTTGCCGAAGCGCCTTAGATAGACCATTGGCGTATCGCCTATTAAATCCAGCAGATTCTCCTTGATGTACATCATCACCTCCGATATTTCTTCGTTTGCGCGTCTTTTACTTCCATGATTACTCCTTGTTAATATAATAAAAAGGTCCTTACCCTGGGCAAAAATGCAGGGTTCTGTTTAGGACCTTTTCCCGATTAGACGAGTGTTACGGGAGTTCCCAATAGACATAACCCGACAGAAGGTCGAGTCTCCGGGAACTAACGAGTGATTATCCGTCTAAGTCGGGAAAATCACTCCGAATTACATCGTGTGGAAACTTCGCTGGTTTGCGAATCGAACTCTTCGAAAAGGTGTTTTACCTTTTCGTAACAAGCAGGACATAAGGGAACGGCAACGTTGTGTTTTTTCAACCAATCCTTATCTATTTCCTTCCCGCACTCAATACACTTCATCTCATCCACGGGTTCCTCCAAATAATGTCCTACGCTTTTCCGCCCTTTACGGGCATCCTTGGTTCCTACTTGAAGAATCTTACCGGGAATGAATGATTTGTCAACCTGATTATTTAATGATATGAAATAGTTTGATCGTTAAATATAAATGAAAACGGGTATTCGGGTGATTTAATTCAGCATATTCTTCTCGGTTTTTCCTTACGGGTTTCTTCCTTTTTCTTGATTGTGTTGTTTTGTCAAAACACTCCCCAAGGTTCTAATTCGGTAATGCATTTACGACCTTGCAGATATGAATCCGTTTTAATGCCCCTAAAACCTGACAGAGGGTGTCTCAAGCCATTGCATAACCCTGGCTACCGACTTGTTGAGGACCATCTTCTCAAGGAGCAGTTCCTCATCCTGCTCTGCAAATGCCAACTCCAACCACCTGCGCAGTATAGGCTCCGCGAACCGTGTAAACAGGGTTTTATTTATGGGAACCCGATGCCTGCTGTCGCTTAAAATCAGCCGCTGAGAGTTATGTTCGGTGATGTTATAGTTCAGGCTGATGAGCGCCGATACTACGTCTACAGGCGTTGGTTTTTCTACGTTAATCATTAGACTTCTCCTTCCGGTGAGTTTAACATGTTTCTTGTTTCCAGGGGCTGAGAGTTTGCCCCGTTCACACCACAGGGGATATTCTACCCTTTTCTTCAGATTATCAGACGTAAGCTGGTGTGTTTTGTTTCATTATTAACTGACGATACTTTGTCAGAGGAAAGTAGTCTATGTTAAGGAGTGCGTTTACTTGACAAGCATCTTTTTTTCCTTTATACTTCTGCGATGTTTAAGCGTGTCATTGCCTTATTGAAGGGTGTGTGCAACTGGGTTTTTGCCCAGCGTGTAAATTTCCTCGTTGACGGCAGCAACAAACGGGGAGTAAAACGTATGGTTGTCCGCAGGTGGGTGTTCCTGGTTTCCTCTATACTTATAGCATCGTTCTTAGGTGTATCCGGATATGCCTTAATGTCGCGCGTTAAGAATGAAGTCGATCGTCAGGAGTTGGATAGACTCCGTACGGAGAACAGGCTTCTTGAAAAGCAGTACGCGCAGCTTTCTCAGAAGCTGGATACCATTAAAGCGGAATTTTCTCTTTTGGGCCGCCATGACATCCAGTTACGAGTACTTGCCAACATGGAAGTTCTTTCCGAAGATGTCCAGAAGCTGGGTGTCGGAGGGACCAGTAAGAAGGA
>WJJO01000358.1 GCA_014729665.1 Caldifarciminota bacterium | reverse complement strand
GCTCATCCTGTACCTTTTTACGTTTTGCCTTCAGCTCTTCGGTAGGCTCGAGATACTTCAACTTGGTCTCGGCAACGGCCTGGTCTGTCCTGGCAAAAATCATGTCTATCTGAGCATCTAACTCGTCGCGCTGCTTGTTCAGACTCCTTATCTGCTTCTTTACCTTTTCCCGGTTGTCCCTGAGCTCCTTAAGCTCTTTAGGTTCGACCGCCCTTACCTTGACTGCGGCCTGGGCCGCCTTTGCCTGAAGTTCGGCTATCTGGGCGTCAACCTCCCGCATTTGAGCTTCTATCTTCTCGATATATGCATCTTTCGAATTCTGTGCCATTAAAACTCCTTTGTGTTAAATAGCTTGCATTGACCGGGTAGAAAAGCCCTTTAGACTTGTCTCGTGCTTGTCCGTGTCGACGATTCTGCCGATCAGGTTATCTTTTTTAATTTGCGGCGTTCCAACGGTAAGCGGTTCCTGCGCGGTATCCAGGTAACAATCCTTCGTCGTTATTCAAGACGGTCCTGCTAGCACGATCGGGGAAAAGTCTTAGGTTTTATGTGTATTTCAGAACCAGGTTGGGATCATAACTCGCGATGTAAATAATACCTGAATCACATTAACCGTACTTCTAGTCCACATTACCTTGTGTTTTCATCATATATATCTAATGGTATTATAGTCAAAAAAAGAGCGATGTCAAGTTAAGTCACGTAAAAGCGTAACAAAGCGTTTCCTGTGACGGTAAAATCAAAAACCAGCCCGCTTTCCAGTTAGAAATCTGCGAAAATCTGCGTAGGCAACTACATCTTGTTAATGCTCCTTTTTGCCTAAAGGGCACGCAAAAAGATCGCATGCGGCTGCAAATCGGAATGTGATCTGATCACCTTTTAATAATCTTTGTGCACTTCGTGGTCTTTGTGGTAAGATCCGTCAGCTGTCAGCCGGAAGCTGGTAGCCGTCAGCGGTTCCTCCTTGACAATGCCCCCAATAGTGCTATAATCAAACATAAGGCAACGTAAGAGGAGAGTATTCGGCGTGAATAATTTCCATTAGCCGGACCACAGGGACCAGTTATAATCCTATTTTGCCAAAGTAACAATTGATAACAAGGAGAAATAAATGTCACAGCATAACGAAACCATTACTTGTGAACATATAATCAGCTCTCTTAAAACATTAGGTTTTTCCGTAAAACGTATTAACGAGAATCTGATAAGTCTTCACAATGGTGAACATACAATAAGGGTTTCCCGCGGCGCTCTTGATGAAGACCGCGAGGTGCGCATGCGCGCAGAACTTGCCCCGATATTTACCCATTATAAAGAGACGATAAACACCTCTACCGACGTCAACCTGCAGGATGTCAGGGATTGGCTGGCAAGTTCCGTATCATAACATCAAGGAGATTTAATGGCTCAACCGACCATAACCGGCGATAATATCGTCGCTTCCCTCAAGATCCTTGGCTTTGTTGAATCGGACATGCAGTCGAAGTCCGAAAACAAGGTCAGTCTCAGCAATGGAGAGCACAAGATAATCATCACCAAGGGGTGGCTGGAAAACGTCGAAGCAAACCGGATGTATCAAGAACTTCTGCCTATCTTCGAGGCGTTCGAAAACCAGGTTCAGGCATCCGACGACAGGAACCTGCACAAGGTCAGGGATTGGCTGGAAGCAAGGACCGCAAAGATAAGGAACCGCTGACCCGAATTTATGAAAAAAAGCATATCAACCAATCCCAGGGTGCTTTTGTGCACCACGTACCGCCGCTTCCCGCGCGACTATACAACGATAGCAAACGCGCCGCGCAGGGTTAGCCCTGGTCTGCGCTTCATCAAGCAGAACGTACCCGAAGTCGAGATACTGGAGTACCCGCGTTGGCATCAATACGTAGCCAAACTCCGCGAAGGCTGGGACGTCGTGGGATTCAGCTTCTACCAGAACGATATAACACAAATTGAAAGGATGGCCGCCGAGGCGCGCAAACAGGGCGTTCGCGAACTGTGGGCAGGCAACTACGGGGCGCTGGATTACTCCATACCTTCGCTGGTGGATAGGGTGTTCATCGGTCCTGCCGAAGACGACGTTGCACAGGTGTTCGGCTACCGCGTAAGGCGCGAAGATATCCAGCATCCTGTGATGATGGCGAACTTCTCCGTCATCCCGGGCATACGCACCCTCACCCTGGGTCTTCTTTACACCGCGCATGGCTGTCCTTACAAGTGCTCGTTCTGCCAGACCCCGGTGTTCGACAAAGACCGATTCACCATCAACCTGGATAGCATCGAGCGTGTCCTTCGATACTACAAGAAGCTGGGTGTCGCGTATCTTTTTCCCATGGACGAAATCTTCGGCATCTACCCGAAGTTCACTGACGAGCTTACCCGCTTGTTCGCCCGTTACAAGTTCCGCTGGTGGGCCCAGTCGCGCGCGTCGCTTTTCATGCACAATCTCGATACGTGGCACGAACGCGGCCTGCGCATCCCGTCGGTCGGGGTGGAATCGATGATCCAGAACTCCCTCGACGGCGTAAACAAGCGGCAGAAGATCGACGAGATTTATGAGTTTTGCCGCCGCACGCGCGAGAAGAAGGGCATGTTCCGTATAAGCTACTCCATGATAGGCCACGAAAACCTGAATGTCGAGCAGACCCTCGAGGATGCGGCCCTTATAAGAAAGGCGGACTTTGACGCGCACGCGGTTTCGGTAATTACACCCTTCCCGAGAACGCCGTTGTGGGAGAAGCTCAAGGAAAACAACGGCATCTTTGACCGTAAGTTCAGCCATTATAAACTCAGACACTTGGTGTGGCACCATCCTCACATCTCTCCGGAGCAGATGCGCTACCTTTTAATTTATATCGAAAGCCGTCTTAACAGCACGTTCAAGTTCATCCACAAGGGACTTTCAAAATTCCTGTGGGGTGGAGTTCGCCAGGACGGCCCGGGTATCCTGTGGCGCAGCTTTCTGAAAGGGCCGGTTGCCGCAGCCTTTGTCGACGATAGAAAACAGGTGTTCTTTGAACGTCCTTAGATCGTGTGATAGGAACCTTTCGAATGTAACGGATTGACCGGGAAGATAAGATTCACATAATCTGACCTCATAGGGTCTGCCGAAAGGCAGACCCCTTTTTTACCCCACGAGATGACTTCACCCGACGGGGGTACAAGCGTCCTCTCGCGGGGTCCCCAACCGAAGGAGAACGACTGTAAGGAGTTCAAATTCGACTCCATCGAAATTTAAGCACTTTACTTTGTAAATTACATCCAGCTATACGAAATCGTCCCCCTTATGAAGGGGGAAACAGGGGGGATCCCCCTCTTATTGAAGGGGGGCAAGCGGTGGGCGGTACGCGGTGAGCGGTTAACGGGACACCTGAGAGGATGCGCTCTATCTCTGTGGCCTCTGGAGGTAACTACATCGTCTTCATTCGCTGTGAACTACGCCCGTCGCTCGTGTGATCTCTGTGTTTCAAACCAGCCTTGCCGTAAGCTAATCTCCGCTTCACGGAGATTTTTGGAGTTTTCGCTTCGCGAAAACATCCACGTCAGCTGTTCGCGGTACGCGGTTTTATTCTACGGGTACGAAATCGGGTTCGGTGGTAATTCCAGTAACGGTCAGGTTCTCTTTAGTTTCGAGAAGGGATCGCAAGGTATCCTCAATCTCCCACGTCCTGCCGAACTCAACCTCAGCATCGAAGATAACGTGAAGGTTGTGGCGTTTGTTGTCTGCAGGATACTTCCCGCTCAATTTCCCAATCTCGATAGGCTTGTGGTTCAGCAGTAATCCATCGGTATTAACCTGGAGGGTGTCGACGACTGCTTCACCCATCGAGGCCTTTTGCTTAAGTACGTAAAGGCTTGCAATAAGCCCTATGAGGACGACGACCGAGATAACTATGAATCGAGTGGGTTTTATCATCCTCGACCTGCGCGGAGGTATAGCCATTAACATATTATAGGCAAAGAGAGGGGAAGGTAAAGGCGGCGACCTTGACATCACCGGGGATCAGACTAGGCTTGTTATATGAGAGGAGTAAATGGCAAAGACGCATTATGCCTAATGCAAAAGTCAATTTTTTCTGGCCACCGAGAGAACGGAGCAGGGCATCAATCGGCTTGACAAGACTTATATTATAAGTATCTTTGTTAAAGCTAGGACAAACATTTAAGCGGACGCCATGGCAAATATAAGAGGAAATACCTTTGTAGCAGTAAATGAATGGATGGTCAAGCATCTGGAAGGGTTACGTTACGAACGTTTCATGGCCAAGATGCGAGCACCTGTGGCTCGGAGTCTATCCAGGCCCGAGGGCTGGGCGTGGTATCCGCTTGAGTATTTAACTGAGATATATGAAAGTATAGTTCAGTATTTGGGTAACGGGAAGCCTGCTCCTTTAATCGATATCGGTGTATTCCTTGCCGAAACCGATCTGGGCGGCGGACCTAAATCTAAGACTTCGCTTTTGCCAATGTCCAGGATACTGCCAAGGCTTTCGTTTCTTTGGGCACGTTACAAGGACTGCGGTGAGGTAAACGTCGAATTCATAGACGAGGAACGCAGTAAGGCTCTGGTTTCTATCACCGGCTACGACGGCAACCCTGATCACTGCAGGGTTAACGGTGCATGGATAGAAAGGGTATGTAAGTTGATGAGCGGGCGTGAGGTCAAGGCCGAGGAGACCACATGCAGGTGGAAGGTGGGAGGCAACACCTGTACATGGGAAGTAAGTTGGCAGTAAGTTGCATTTTTTGAAAAAATCCATTTAACCTGAAGTGTAATCCGCAATAAATTAGACAGGACATAAGCGCTTTTTTGCAGAAACTTACAGGTGAAAGGCTAGCCTGGCACGAATATTGCTGACTATTCAACCAAACACGGGGGTTATTATGTATAAGATCAATAATCGGGAGGCACTTTCAATAAGGATTCCGACCACTGCCGACATCATCGAGATGCTGGAACGCGCAGGATTCAACATTGCCAATCTTATCAATCCCGATCTCATGCCTGTACTGGAAGCCGAGGTTAACCACGAGATTGACCTTATGCACCGGCGGTCCGATGCGTCCTCTGTATTCCAGGCAAGGGTCAGGCGCTGGATACAACACCGCAACTGGAAATACTGAAGGCATCGGAGGGTGGTTGACAAGAACACAGGCAACAGGTATATTCACTAAAGAATAATTCAAGGAGGCAACAATGAAAAGACTGGTTTTGGCAGTAATGATAGGGCTCCTAGCCCTGGGTATAGCGTGCAAAGATAAAAGACCTACAATAAAGGAGGTTACCTATCCCGGATCGGTTGTCGCAGAACCGTCCACCCAGGCCGAGATAGATGCCAACACCTACGGGAAATGGATTTACTTCAATTCCGACAAGACCGTTGACGACGTTGCCACTTACTACGAGGATTTTACAGACAAGGGCTGGAGCCTGGATTACACCGGTTCTATTATGGGTCTTTTAGAACTCAACCTTTCCAAAGGCGGCGTGGGGCTGGACGTGAAAATAATACCGCAGGGCGCTACCGCCAGCCAGATAGAGTTAAGGCTGAAGGAAATGTAGGTTGTTCCTTTTTTTGGTCAAGTAAAAGTTCGCAGGAAATCAAACCGAATCTTGAACTTACAGTCAGTAATCAAATTTCTATAAAACAAACGGAGGATAGATGCCCGTAATACAAGTAGACGGTCCACCTCTGGATACCGACAAAAAACGCGCCATGGTCAAGGAACTGACCGAAGTGGCGTCCCGTATCTATGGAATTCCCCACATCGTCGTTCTCATTCGCGAAAACCAACCCGAGAACGTTGGCTCCAACGGAGAGCTTATCGCAGATATACATAAGGGAGAAACACCGTCAGGTGGTTGAACCTTTGAGCACCAACCCGCCGATCCTGCCGACTACCAGTCCACCCTTGAATTCATCCGCTACGTGATGGAGCTGAGCACCAGGTTCTGGAAGACGCGGGAACTGCCGTTCTCTACTTGACATAGGGCGGGGCTTTAGCCCCGCAGTTGAGCTAAAGTTTCGAACTACGTATACTTGACATAAGGACAGTGGAGAAGTATAGTTGAGGGATGAATGAAAACATAGAGTGGTATTGGGCTTTAAGTTCTATAGCACTTGTGTTGGGT